>JAHELH010000236.1 GCA_024644285.1 Paracoccaceae bacterium
CCCGTCGCCGGTCATCGCGACCACCTGGCCCTCGGCCTGCAAAGCCTCGACGAGCCGCAGCTTGTGCTCGGGCGCGGCGCGGGCAAAGATATTGACCTCGGCGGCGCGGCGGCGCAGCGCGTCGTCGTCCAGCGCTTCAATTTCCGCGCCCGTCAAGGCGGCCGCCGCCGTGTCGATCCCCAGTTCCTGGGCGACCGCCATGGCGGTCAACGCGTGGTCGCCGGTGATCATCTTCACCGCGATGCCGGCCCGCGCGCAATCCGCGACGGCGGTGATGGCCTCGGGTCGGGCGGGGTCGATGAACCCGGCCAGGCCGAGAAACGTCAGCCCGTGCAGATGCCGGTGCTCCAGGCGCTCGTGGTCGCTCGGTGCGCCAGAGGCGAAAGCCAGGACCCGATGGCCGCCCCGCGCCAGCGCATCGATCTGCGCGGTCCAGGCGGCGTGGTCGATCGGGACCGGACCGGCCGGGCCGGACTGACGGTCGCAGAGATCGAGCAGCCTGTCGGGCGCGCCCTTGACGAACACTGTGCGGCCCGTGGGACCCTCGGCGAGCACCGCCATAAGCCGCAACGCGGGATCGAATGGCAATTCGTCGATCCGCCGATGGGCATCGCGGCTGTCCTCGACCGCAAGGCCGGCCTTCGCAGCCAGCGCCAGCAGCGCGCCTTCCATCGGGTCTCCCTCGACCTGCCAGCCACGCTCGGGGTCGAGGATCAGGCCGGAATCGTTGCATAGCACACCCGCCAGTGCGAGGGCCGAGACGTGCTCTGCCATCTGCCCGGCCGTATCACCCTGCAACGCCCCCTCCGGATCATAGCCGGAACCGGTCACGGTCACGGGCGGCTTCGCGGGATCGCAGATCAGGCTGCGCACCACCATCTCGTTCCGGGTCAGCGTGCCGGTCTTGTCGGTGCAGATGACCGATACGGCGCCCAGCGTCTCGACAGCGGGCAGGCGGCGCACGATGGCGTTGCGGCCAGCCATGCGCTGCACGCCGAGGGCCAGGGTGATGGTCAGCACCGCTGGCAATCCCTCGGGGATCGCCGCCACGGCGACACCGACCATCGCGATGAACGCGTCGGCTGCATCCAGTTCGGTGATCTGTACGGCGTAGACGAAGACCAGCACGCAAACCGCGAGGACGGCGAACGTCAATCGGCGCGCGAACCGGTCGATCTGCAGCAAAAGCGGCGTACGTGTCTCCGTGATCTCGCCCACCAGCGTCCCGATGCGCCCGATTTCGGTATTCGCCGCGGTTGCGGCGGTCACGCCCACGCCGCGGCCGGCAGTGACCAGCGTTCCGGAAAACGCCATCGAGGCGCGGTCCCCCAGCGCCGCATCGGCCGGCACCGCGGCAACATGCTTGTCGACGGCCAGCGATTCCCCGGTCAGCGCGGCCTCCTGCGCGCGCAGCCCGCGCGCCTCGACAAGCCGCAGATCGGCGGGCACGCGGTCACCGGCATCCAGCATCACGATGTCGCCAGGCACCAGGGCGGCGGCTGGCACCGTCACGCGCCGCCCCGCCCGACGAACCGCCGCCGGCGTCGCCAGCATGGCACGCACGCCGGCCATAGCATCCTCCGCGCGTCCCTCCTGCCAATAGCCGATGATCGCGTTCAGGATCACGACGACGAAGATGACCGCGGCATCGATGACATGGCCCAGTGCCAGGGTGATGATCCCTGCGGCGACAAGCACATAGATCAGCAGATTGTTGAACTGCGCCAGAAATCTGAGCATCGGCCCGCGCCGCGGCTCTTCGGGCAGGGTGTTGGGGCCGTGCTGCTTCAGCCGCCTCTCCGCCTCTTCGGGGCTCAGCCCCTCTGGTGCGCTGCGCAACCGCCGCAACGCGGCCTCTGCGGAATCGGCGTGCCACGCATGCTGATCCTCGCCGCTCAATGATGTTGCCGGCTCGGACTCTGGCATGCTTGCTGCTGTTGCGGTCGAGTGGCTCACATTGGTCTCCGCGAGGGAACGACGAAGTGCTTGGAGCCTAAGCGCGGCCCCGGTCGCCGGCCTTGACCCCGATCAATGAACCCACGGCGCGGCTGCGCCAAAGCCCCGCTAGGTGCGGCGAGAGGGCGGCGCGCCCGTCGTCTCGCGCACCACCAGCTCGGCCGAGACCTCGGACACCACGGCCGGCATGTCCGGTTCCCGGATGCGGTCGAGAAGGGTGCGCGCCAGCTTGCGGCCCAGCAATTGCGGCGACACCGCCATCGTGGTCAGCGGCGGCGTGGCCACGGCGGCGTCCTCGATGTCGTCGAACCCGATGATCGAGATGTCCTGGCCCAGGCGCAGCCCCAGCCGCGTCACCGCCAGGCACGCGCCCAGCGCCACTATGTCGCCGTTGCAGACGATCCCCGTGACCTCGGGATGGGCGCGATGCAAATCCAGAAAGGCCGACAACCCGTAAAGCTTGCTATCCTTGCAATCCCAGACAATGGGCGGGGCAAGACCGCGCTCTGCCACTGTCCGCATGTACCCGGCAACCCGGTCCCGGCGGACAACGGCCATGCCGGTGCCGCCGAGATAGGCAATTGTCCTGTGACCCAGATCGGCAAGGTAGCCGGTGGCCGTCGCCAAAGCATCCTCGTTCCGGATGCCGACATGATCGAGGTCGCTCCTAACGCGCCGCAGAAACGTGACAGTCGGAATTTGCTGGGCGGTCAGAAGGTCGTAGGTGTCTTCCGGCGTATCGGCCGCCGGCACCCACAACAGACCGCCCCGGCCGTGACGGATGAAGGCATCCAGCTGTCGGCCCTGACGTTCGGAATCGTCCCGCGTGTCAACGATTGACACCAGGTAACCTTCCGCCTCCAGCAGGTCCACGACCCCGCTGATCACTTCGGCATTGAACGGGTTCTGCAGCCGGTTGATGACAAACCCGATCTCGCGGTTCTCGCCCGACCGCATGGCGGCGGCGCGCAGGTTCGGCACATAGTGCAGGTTCTGCGCGGCCTGCAGTACGGTTTTCCGGGTCTTTTCCGAGATGCGACCCGTTCCGCGCATCACCTGACTTGCCGTCGCCGTCGAGACCCCGGCAGCCCTCGCCACGTTTTCCAGTTTCGGTTTCTCGGTCATTTCATTTCTCCGAACGCCTGCCGGATGCCGCTTTGGTGAAACGCTACACCATCGCGTAACTTGATATATCGTTTTACCATTTTTTGCAAGATAAATGCATTCCATGAGAGATCAGAACCAGGGTATTCTCCTATCCCTTTCAATTTCAGGCATAAAATGTTGTTGACGCGTGGTATAACGATATATCATGATAGCAAGCGCGGAGGAGGAGATTCTGATGAAGTACGCGGCACGGTTCATTCGATGATTGCGTCGATTAACCGGTGTTCAGAAACGACATGAGGAAATACCCTCGTTTCGCGCAAGATTCGTTCAACCGCATCTAAGCCAATCAGGGAGGAAAGCATGACTTTCAGACACAAGTTCACCGGAGCGCTTGCCGGCGCGGCCATCCTCGGCACGGCCGGAGTGGCGCAGGCCGACATTCTGTTCTGGTCGACCCAGGCCAAGCCGGTCGAAGAGGCGCAGGCCATGCGCGAGCAGGTCCTCGCCGGGCACAGCGAGACCGTCGATTACCAGCCCAACGACGATGGCCCGTTCTTGACCCGTCTGCAGGCCGAACTTCAGGCCGGGTCGGGCACCATCGGCGTGCTCGGCGCGCTCGAGGGCACCTTCGCCGCGATGAACCCCGACGATCTGGTCGACCTTGATGACCTGGGCGTCATGTCGTCCAGCGACACCTTCAACAACCTCGCCAAGATGGGCACCGGCAACCTGCAATACCTGCCCTGGATGCAGGCAAGCTATATCATGGCCGCCAACAAGGAGGCTTTGCAGTACCTGCCCGAGGGCGCCGACATCGACGCGCTGACCTACGACCAGCTGATCGAGTGGGCCGCCAACGCTCACGAGGCGGCGGGCGAGCCCAAATTCGGCTTCCCCGCCGGTCCCAAGGGTCTGAAGCACCGCTTCTTCCAGGGCTACCTCTATCCCTCCTACACAAACGGCGTGGTCCGCACCTTCGCCTCGGACGAGGCGGTGACGGCGTGGGAGAAGTTCCGCGAGCTGTGGGAGCACACCAACCCGGCCTCGACCAACTTCTCGT
>JAHELH010000237.1 GCA_024644285.1 Paracoccaceae bacterium
GCCGAGACCGGCGGATTGAACGCGATGATCGTGGATTCGACCGCGCTGGCCGAGCAGGCGGTGCGCGACGTGGTGCAATCGGCGTTCCAGTCGGCGGGCCAGCGATGCTCGGCGCTGCGGTGCCTCTACGTGCAGGAGGATATCGCCGGGGGTTTCCGCGAGATGCTGTACGGAGCGATGGAGGCGCTGCGCATCGGCGATCCGTGGGACATCGCAACCGACGTGGGGCCGGTGATCGACGCCGAGGCGAAGGCCGAGATCGACGCCTACATTGCCGGCGCGCAGGCGGACGGCAGGGTGCTGAGGCAACTGGATGCGCCGCAGCGCGGGCATTTCGTGCCACCCACCGTGATCGAGGTCGCCGGTGTGCTGGACCTGGAGCGCGAGATCTTCGGCCCCGTACTGCATGTGGCCACGTTCGCGGCCGCCCAGATCGATGGGGTGACCGACGACATCAATCATTCGGGCTATGGCCTGACTTTCGGGTTGCACACCCGGATCGATGACCGCGTGCAGCATGTCGTCGAGCGGCTGCATGTCGGAAACATCTATGTCAACCGCAACCAGATCGGCGCCATCGTCGGCTCTCAGCCTTTCGGCGGCGAGGGGCTGTCGGGCACCGGCCCCAAGGCGGGCGGTCCGGACTACCTGACACGGTTCACCGACCGCGAGGAGGTGACGTATCCCGCCGGGGGCGACGGGCCGTTCATCGCCGCGGAGAATCTGCAAAAGCGCATCGCCGCGGTGGAGCGGCCGATGCGCCATATCGACCGCAAGCTGCTGCCCGGGCCGACAGGCGAGTCGAACCGGCTGTCGCGTTTCGCCCGGCCGCCGCTCATTTGCCTCGGCCCCGGCGAAACCGCCGCCGCGCACCAACAGCGCGCGGCGGAAAGTCTGGGCGGCGTCGCGGTGGCGGTACCGGAAGCGGTGAAGCCGGAGGACCTGACGCAGCTGTCCGGGTTCGGCGGCGTGATCTGGTGGGGCGACGCCGACAAGGCACGGGCCTATGTGCGGGCGCTGGCCGCGCGGGACGGCGCGATCCTGCCGCTGATCACAGGCGCGCTGGACCGCGCCGACGTGCTGCTGGAGCGCCACGTCTGCGTCGACACCACCGCCTCGGGCGGCAACGCGGAACTGCTGGCCGAGGTTGCCGCTTGACGTTTGCGTGGCCGCAGATGAGGCTTTCTGAATGTTCCCGATCCGCGACCACAACCCCTCGACCCGGGTGCCCTTCGTCACCTACACGCTGATCGCCGCGAATGTCCTGATCTTCCTGAGCTACTGGTCCCTGTTCGCCGATGACCGGGCGCTGCTGCGGTTCTATGCCGACTGGGCGTTGGTGCCGGCCTGGGTATCGCAAGGGCACAATTACTACTCTTACCTCACGGCGACGTTCCTGCATGGCGGCCTGCTGCACCTCGGCGGCAACATGCTGTTTCTGTGGATCTTCGGCGACAATCTCGAAGAGGAGATGGGGCACCTGGGGTTCCTGGTCTTCTACCTGGCCTGCGGCCTGCTGGCCAACGTGGCGCATGTCTGGTCCGATCCGGCCTCGCTGATCCCGCTGGTCGGCGCGTCCGGGTCCATCGCGGGGGTGATGGGCGGCTATCTGCTGCTATTTCCCAAGGCGCGGGTCGACGTGCTGTTCATCTTCATCATCATTTTCAAGATATTCCCGGTCCCGGCCTGGATCATGCTGGGCGTCTGGTTCGCGCTGCAGCTGGTCAACGGGGTCGGCAGCGACGCATCCGTGGGAGGCGTCGCGTACTGGGCGCATGTCGGCGGCTTCGTCATCGGCATCGCGCTGACGCTGCCGCTGTGGCTGCGGCGCGGCGGCTTCGGCTTTTGGAGCCGGACGCACGGCCATCCTGACCATCCCGAGGCGCGCTATGGGTCCAGCCGCATTCCCCCCGTGCCGAGGATCCGCCGGTGACCGACGCCCGTCGGTTGACCTGCCATTGCGGTGCTGTCGAGTTGCGCGTGCGCCTGAGTGACGGACTGAGGACCGCGCGGCGCTGCGACTGTTCCTACTGCGCGCGGCGCGGGGCGATCGCGGCCACTGCGCCGCTGGACGGAGTCGAGGTCATCAGGGGTGCGGACAAGCTGACGCTCTACCAATGGAACACGATGACGGCAGAGCATTATTTCTGCTCGGTCTGCGGGATCTACACCCATCACCGGAGACGCTCGAACCCCAATGAATACGGTGTCAACGTGGCGTGCCTGGAAGGCGTTAACCCGCGCGAACTTGGTAGTGTTGCGTGGACCGACGGGATAAGTCACCCGTCGGACAGGATGGATCAGTAGGTCTTGATTCCCTGAGCCGACATGGCGGTGCCGATCCGCTCGGCGTGATCGTGCGCATCGTTGCCGAGCGTGGTGTAGATCGCGATCGAAAGCCCGACGACGGCGGCGGTCAGCACGACCCAGTCGACCGTGACGGCTCCGTTCTCGTCCTGGCGAAAGCGGCGAAGGTTTTCGCGGACAATGGTCAGCAATACATGCATGGCGATAGAACCCTGTGATCAGTTTCACGGTCCAACTGCACGATAAATCTGTCAAAATGAGGGCGTGGAGCGGTAACCCGGGTTGTGCCTAGACAGTCCTTACCAAACCGGCGAATTGTTCGAAAATCCGGTCATTCGCGCAGATGACAGAGCCGGATTCCAGGACGTTCTCACCTTCGGCCAGCGCCTCCGCGAAGCCGCCGGCCTCGCGGATCAGGATCAGGCCGGCCGCGATATCCCAGGGATTCAGGCCGCGCTCCCAGAAGCCGTCGAAGCGGCCCGCGGCCACGTAGGCCAGGTCAAGCGCCGCAGCGCCCATCCGGCGCACGCCCGACGTGGCGGGCAGGATGCGCGCCAGATCCTGCAATGTCGCCGGCAGTTCTTCGCGCCCGCCGAACGGAATCCCCGTGGCGAACAGCGCCTCGATCAGCCGATGCCGGCCCGAGACCCGCAGCCGGGTCTGATTCATCCAGGCCCCCTGCCCCTTCTCGGCGACGAAAAGCTCGTCCTTGGCCGGGTCGAGGATCACGCCCGCGACGATCTCGCCCTTGTGCTCGAGCGCGATCGAGACGCACCAATGCGGCAGGCCGTGCAGGAAGTTCGTGGTGCCGTCCAGCGGGTCGACGATCCAGCGGCGGGTCGGGTCCTTGCCGGCGGCCGGCGCGCTTTCCTCGGCCAGCCAGCCATAGCTGGGGCGACCCTCGGTCAGCAGGTCGCGAATGATCTTCTCGGCGGCGATGTCGGCCTTGCTGACGAAATCGCCGGCCCCCTTCATCGAGACCTGCAGGTTCTCGACCTCGCGGAAGTCCTTGACCAGGCTGCGCCCGGCCGCCCGCGCGGCCTTGATCATCAGGTTGAGGTTGGCACTGCCTTGCATCGCGTCGGCTCCTTGTGTCCGGGACGCCTCTTAGGTCAGCCACCCGGGGATGCCAAGGGCATGCGGATTCCTGGCGTCAGCCGCCGGGGGCCTGCGGATCGCGCCACGGGCGCAGCCGCGGGATCCAGCGCCCGACATGGCGCTTGTAGCGCTGGTAGGGCGCGCCGTAGCGCCGCTCCAGCTCCGGCTCTTCGACGCGGGCGAAATAGAGCGTGTTCAACAGGAAGAAGAACAGCGCCCAGCCGGCGAGCGGCCAGGATTGCAGCAACACCGCCTCGGCGGCCTGCAGCAGGACGACGCCGCTCAGCATCGGGTTCCGCACGTAGCGGTAGGGCCCCGCGGCGACGAAGGTGCGGATCGGCTGCCAGGGCGCCGGTGTGCCGCCGTCGCCGACCGCGAGAAACAGGCGCATCGACGCCACCACCAGCGCCAGGCCCGCCGCGGCCAGGGCCAGCCCGGCCGTCCAGACGAGCGGCGAATTCGGCGGGAACTCCGCGGCCAGTCCGGTGCTGCGGAACAGCCCCAGGATCAGCGCCGGCACGTAGACCAGGGCGGTGCCAGGCAGGATCACGATGGCTTTCAAAAAGGCAGGCGTCATGAACCGGCATCCTCTCTGATGCGCGGCGCGAGCATACCGCGTTTCGGCGCCGGCGCCGAGAGCGGTGGCGGACGGTGCGGGCCGGTTCGCCGCCGCTTGC
>JAHELH010000238.1 GCA_024644285.1 Paracoccaceae bacterium
ACATGCGCAAGGTCAGCGCCTACACCGCGAAGATACCCGATGCACAGGGACAAATCGCCTACGACACGGAAGAGGATTCCGTGTGGCGCGACCTTCTGGCCCGGCAGTTGCCGAACGTGCGGAAACACATGGCCACGCCGTGGCTCGACGGGCTGGCGCGGCTGGATCTGCCGCGTGACCGGGTGCCGCAGACCACGGAGGTGTCCGAGAAGATCGCGCCGCATACCGGATGGCGTGTCGCGCCGGTGCCGGCGCTGATCCCGTTCGGGCGGTTTTTCGACATGCTGGCCAGCCGGACCTTTCCGGCGGCCTCGTTCATCCGGTCGCGCCGCGATTTCGACTACATCAAGGAGCCCGACATCTTTCACGAGATCTTCGGGCACGGGCCGCTGCTGACCGATCCGCGCTTTGCCGGGTTCAGCCAGGCCATCGGCAAGGCGGGCCAGCGGGCCGGCAAGGGCCAGTATTCCTGGCTGATCCGGCTTTACTGGTTCACCATCGAGTTCGGGCTGACGGTCGAGCAGGGCCGGGTCAAGGCGCTGGGCTCGGGGCTGGCGTCGTCGGTCAGCGAGCTTGGCCATGCGGTGGAAGGCGACGCGCCGGTGCGGCGGCCATTCGACATCCTCGACATCCTGCGGACACCCTACCGGATCGACATCCACCAGCCGGTCTACTTCGTGCTGGAGCGGCTGGACGACCTGTTCGCCGCCGCCGAGCGCGATCTCTTGGCCGACGTGGCCCGGGCGCAGGAGCTGGGGCTGTTCGCGCCGCTCTACGAGCCGGTGAAAGAGGCGTCCTGAGACCTTTGCATCCGGCGCGCACCCCGCGTATCAGGCGGAGATGGCCGGGTTTTCCTTCACGCTCAATGCGACCGACGGCGCCGCGCGCACCGGCGTGATTTCGACGCCCCGGGGCCAGATCCGCACGCCGGCTTTCATGCCGGTGGGCACCGCGGCGACTGTGAAGGCGATGCTACCGGAAAGCGTGGCGGCCACCGGGGCGGATATCCTACTGGGCAATACCTATCATCTGATGCTGCGGCCCGGCGCCGAGCGGATCGACCGCCTGGGCGGGCTGCACCGGTTCATGAACTGGGACCGGCCGATCCTGACCGATTCCGGCGGGTTTCAGGTGATGAGCCTGTCCGAGTTGCGCAAGCTGACCGAGAAGGGCGTGACCTTCCGCAGCCATATCGACGGCTCGCGCCACGAGCTGACGCCGGAGCGGTCGATGGCGATCCAGCGGCTTTTGGGCTCGGACATCGTGATGGCCTTCGACGAATGTCCGGCGCTGCCCGCCGACGCCCGGGCGGTGGCGGACAGCATGCGGTTGTCGATGCGCTGGGCCGCGCGGTCCAAGGCGGCGTTCGGCGACCGGCCGGGCCATGCGCTGTTCGGCATCCAGCAGGGCGGGGTGACACATGAACTTCGCGCGGAGAGCGCCGAGAAGTTAAGGGAAATCGGCTTTGATGGCTATGCCATCGGCGGGCTCGCGGTCGGCGAGGGGCAGGACGCGATGTTCGGCGTGCTGGACTATGCGCCGGGCATGCTGCCCGCGGACCGTCCGCGCTATCTGATGGGGGTCGGCAAGCCCGACGATATCGTCGGGGCGGTCCGGCGCGGCGTCGACATGATGGATTGCGTGCTGCCGTCGCGGTCGGGGCGCACCGGGCAGGCCTTTACCCGGCGCGGCGTGGTCAACATCAAGAATGCCCGCCATCAGGACGACCCGCGCCCGCTGGACGAGGAATGCGGCTGCCCGGCCTGCCGGGGCTATGCCCGGGCCTATCTGCATCACGTGTTCCGGTCGGGCGAGATCATCGCCTCGATGCTGCTGACCTGGCACAACCTGCATTACTACCAGGAGTTGATGGCCGGGATGCGGGATGCCATCGCGGCCGGGCGGTTCGGGGCGTGGGAGGCTGAATTCCATGCCGCGCGCGGGGAAGGCGATATCGCGCCGCAATAGGTGTTCCGGACAGGCGCGCGCGGCAGCGGCATGTCAGGACAGCGCGATGATCTCGCGGCGGACCAGGCCCGCCATCGACCAGTCGCGGCGGCCGGCCTCCTTGGCGCGGATGTAGTCGACGCGGCTGCCCAGCTCGTCGTCGAACCAGCGCATGATCCCGATGCGCGGCAACAGAGCGTTGTTGCAATGCGTGATGGTGACGCGCGTGCCGCCGGCCTCGTCGGGGTCGATGCGCACGTCGTAGGTGCCCTCGACCAGCGAGCGGTTCTTGGGGTCGACCTCGCCCTGGTGGTGATAGCGGAAATGACGCGGGTAGTCCTTTTCCAGGAACGTGATGGTCTGGTGCTCGTAGACCGAATGGCCAAGCTGGTATTCGACCTCGAAGGCATCGTCTTCGTCCGCGATCGGCTCCATCCGGTAGAGCAGCGGATCCCAGTGAGTGCCGATCCGGTCGCCGTTGGGAATGAGGTTGTCCCAGAGTTCTTCCGGCGTGCGTGCGGACCGGAAGCTGCGGCGTTCGCAATGATCGACCCAGAGACGGAAGCGGTCGAGCGCGGGACCATAGAGAACCGAGCCGACGGCGACGATAATGAAGAACGGCAGGAAGGCCGAAAGGACGCCCAGGTCGCCCAGCCAAGGAAACGCGGCCAGCAGACCCGCATGCAGGACGAGCAGCAGGCCGACCTGTTCCCAGATCAGGCGCCAGCGCGGCAAGAGCACGATCAACGCGGCGATGGTAAGCAGCGTGAGGAGGAGTACGACGAGCGAGGTGAGGCCCAGGGCCGTGACGACGATCCAGGTCTCGAATTCCTGCCAAAGGATAGAGGCTTCACTCATCCCGATCGCCATCGACATCATGCCCGTCGCGATGAGAATGCCGGAAAACAGGATCCGGCGGCGTTGGCGGTAGATCAGGCGGAACATGCGGTGGCCTCTCGCTGGAACACCCCCCCCTTGTCGCGGCTGAATGGGACGCGTTTATGGGACGGCTGTGGAGAAACCGGGGCAGGCGGGGCCGCTATGCGGCGAGCATCGCCTCGTATCCGCGCATGACCGGCGC
This sequence comes from Paracoccaceae bacterium, assembly GCA_024644285.1. Taxonomy (GTDB): domain Bacteria; phylum Pseudomonadota; class Alphaproteobacteria; order Rhodobacterales; family Rhodobacteraceae; genus JAHELH01. Next base: position 3,029 of record JAHELH010000238.1, read on the forward strand.
GGCGGTCGGTTGGCTGGGGATGGCTGACAGGTCCTCGGCAGCCAGCAGCCGCGCGATCTCGTCCTGCGCCTCCGGTCCCACCGCTTGCAGCGTTTCGGCGCCGAGATACAGCGATTCGCTGAGCATGTTCTCGGAACGGATAATCTCGTGCGCGTCGAGCAGGAGGTGGAAATATTCCACGCCCTCGGCGGGCAGTTCCTGCTGGACGGTGGTTCCGTTCACCAGGTGCTTGGCCGGGCAAAGCATCTCGTCGACGCCGAAATGCAGCTCGACCTTCCAGCCGCTCACCAGCACGCGGTGGTTCGGCGAAAGCACCACATCGCGCGCCGGGCAGTTGTGTCCGAGCGCGCCGGCCTGGATGCGCACCGGCCAGTGCGCGGGATCGGCGACGAGCCGCGCGCCGGAGATCCGGTGCGATCCGATCCAGCGGATCGGCTTGGGGCCGTTCTCGGTGCGGACGAGGTCGCCGACGCGCAGGTTCTCGATCCGCTTGCGCCCGGCGGGCGTGTCGATCCGGGTGCCGCGGCCAAAGCAGATGTAGACGCTGGACGTCGTGTTGATGTTGTCGATCGGGATGGCGCCGTTCGGGAAGGCGTCCATCGTGGCGAAGGTGTTCAGCGCCGGGTCGGTCAGGAAGTAATAGCGCTGACCGGTGAGGTTGTCGGTGATGACCACGATTTCCTGGCCGCGCAGGTCCTGCCCGTTGATCGGGTTCATCTTGTTCGAAAATGGCAGGGTCCCGGAGAACTCCAGCGTGAAGGTGCGGGGAACGCCGCCGATGTAGAGCAGGGTGTCGGGGTCGGCGAGGCCCGAGTTGAAGTCCAGGATCGTGTCGCCGCCGGCCGCTGGCTCGAAGGTGAGTTGCGTCGTAGGCACCTGGCTGGTGTTCTGCGAATTCACCTCTGAATTGTTGGCGCTGGAGCTGTCGCCGCGCGCGTAGAAGACAAGTGCCATATGAGGGCCCCGCGATTTGCGTCAGGCGCTTCTCGCCGACCCAAAGGGCCGTTCAATGTCGCAAAATCAGTGAT
>JAHELH010000239.1 GCA_024644285.1 Paracoccaceae bacterium
TCAGCTTCGACAGCTGCCGCCAGTCCAGCACCCGCGCGGGCAGGTCGTGCTCGGTCGCCAGATCTTCCAGCACATCGGCGGGCGTGGAATAGGCCCCCGTCTTGCCGCGCTTGCCACCCTCCAGGCCCATCTTGTCAAACAGGATCTCGCCCAGTTGCTTGGGCGATCCGACGTTGAATCTCTCGCCGGCCAGCTGATAGATCTCGTCCTCCAGCCCCGCCATCTTCTGGCTGAACGCGTTGGACATGCGCGAGAGCGTGTCGCGGTCGACCTTGACCCCGGCCATCTCCATCCGCGCCAGGACCGGCAGAAGCGGCCGTTCCAGCGTTTCGTAGACGGTGGTGACGTTCGCCCGGTGCAACTCGGGCTTGAAAGTCTGCCAGAGCCGCAGGGTGATGTCGGCATCCTCGGCGGCGTAGCAGACCGCGTCGTCCACCGGCACGCGGTCGAACGTCACTTGGCTCTTCCCGGTCCCGATCAGGTCCTTGATCGATTTCGGCACGTGGCCCAGGTACCGGTCGGACAGCAAGTCCATGCCGTGATTGTGCAGGCCGCCGTGCATGGCATAGCTCATCAGCATGGTGTCATCGACCGGCGCCACCTCGATGCCGTGCCGGGCGAAGATCTTGGCGTCGTACTTCATGTTCTGGCCGATCTTGAGGATCGCCGGATCTTCCAGCACCGGCTTCAGCATCCGCAAAGCGTCTTCGGCTGACATCTGCCCCTCGGCCAGCGCGTCCGAGCCGAACAGGTCGTCCGTCGCGGCGGCCCGGTGCGCCAGCGGGATATAGCAGGCCTGCCCCGCCTCGACGCACAGCGAAATCCCGACCAGGTCGGCGCGCATCTCGTTCAGGCCGGTGGTCTCGGTATCCACCGCCACGTGACCCGCGTCCCTGATCCGGTCGACCCAGGTTTGCAGCGCACCGGCGTCGCGCACGCATTCATAGGATTCCAGGTCGAAGGCCACCGCCTCGGGCGTGTATTCCTCCTGGCTGGCCGCGGTCACCCGGTCCTCGACGACCGGCGCCTCGACCCCCAGCGCCTCTGCCACGCGCCGGGTCACGGTGCGGAATTCCATCGAATTGAGGAACTCCAGAAGCGTCTCGGCGTCCGGCTCCTGCACCTCCAGATCGTCGAGCCCGAAATCCAGCTTCATGTCGCAGTCCAGCGTCACCAGCTGCTTGGACACCCGGACCTGGTCGGCATAGTCGATCAGGGTCTGGCGCCGCTTGGGCTGCTTGATCTCTTCCGCCCGCTCCAAGAGCGTCTCCAGATCGCCGAACTCGTTGATCAGCAGCGCCGCCGTCTTGATCCCGATCCCTGGCGCGCCGGGAATGTTGTCGACCGAGTCGCCCGCCAGCGCCTGCACGTCGATCACCCGCTCGGGCTTGACGCCGAACTTCTCCTCGACCTCCTCGACCCCGATGCGCCGGTTCTTCATCGCATCCAGCATCTCGACGCCGTCGCCCACCAGCTGCATCATGTCCTTGTCCGACGAGATGATCGTCACCTCGCCGCCCGCATCGCGCGCCTGGCAGGCAAGCGTCGCGATGATGTCGTCGGCCTCGAAGCCCTCGATCTCGATGCAGGAGATGTTGAACGCCTTCGTCGCCTCGCGGGTCAGCGGGATCTGCGGGCGCAGATCCTCGGGCATCTCTTCGCGATTGGCCTTGTAATCGGCGAAAATCTCGTTGCGGAAGGTCACCGCGCCCTTGTCGAACACCACCGCCGCGTGGGTGGGCGCGTCCGGCCCCTTGTTGTCCTCGACATACTTGAACAGCATGTTCACGAAGCCCGAGACCGCGCCCACCGGCAGCCCGTCGGACTTGCGCGTCAAGGGCGGCAGGGCGTGATAGGCGCGAAAGATGAAGGCCGATCCGTCGATCAGGTGCAGATGACAGCCCTTGCCGAATGCCATGCGTTTCTCTCCCACCTCTGGCCGGACACCGGCCCTTGATGCCACGGCCATCCGCTCAGGACCAGAGCGGGACAGGCCGGAATTGAACCCGGTCCATGCTTCATGCGACTACCTTGGAAACCTGGCAATTCACGGAGGCCCGCATGATCTGGCTCAAGCGCGCGTTAATCCTCGGCCTGGTGCTCGTCATCGGCTTTTTCGCCTGGAACTGGTTTTTCGGGCCGCTCAAGGCGAAACGGCAATTCGCCGCGTATACAGAGGCGATGTCGGACTGCAGGCCGCTCGAGCAGACGGTCACCGCGATGACCGGCGGCCGAACGCTGTCGCGGTCGGTCCGGGGCCCGCACGGCGACACCTGCGGCATCGAGATGCAGACGCCCGCGCCCTACCCGGAATTCCTGGTCTGCGACCTGCCGCTCGACCAGATGCCTGTGCTCGCTGCGGATTACCTGCGCCAGAACGACAACATCGGCCTGTTCGGGATCACCCGCGTGCAGATCGACATCAATTCGGACGACCCGATGACGGCCGCGATGAACAGCCCGGCCTGCAGGATCGAACGGCGCTGAGGGCTCAGCCCTTCGCCGCCGCGCTCTCGTGGATGAACTTTTTGTCGCAATAGCCGCATTCCACCCAGCCCTTCTCGGGCGGGATCGCCAACCAGACGCGGGGATGACCCAGCGCCCCCTCGCCGCCGTCGCAGGCCACGCGCAGGGTGCTGACGACTTCCGTCTCGGGCGCCTCGATGCTCATCGCGGTTCTTCCGTGCTTGTTGTTTCTGCGGCCGCAACGGCCTACCTGTGCGCGCATGATAGCCATCCGGGCCGGGTGGACAAGGGGCGGACATGACCGAAGCGGCGATAGAAATCGAGGATCTGCGCAAGACCTACGCGCGCGGGCAGCAAGAGGCGCTGAAGGGCATCGACCTGGCGATCCCCAAGGGCTCGATCTTCGGGCTGCTGGGCCCCAACGGCGCCGGCAAGTCCACCCTGATCAACATCCTGGCGGGCCTCGTCCTCAAGACCTCCGGCCGGGTGCGCATCTGGGGCTTCGACCAGGACGTCAACCCGCGCCAGTCCCGCGCCGCCATCGGCGTCATGCCGCAGGAGCTGAACCTCGACCCGTTCTTCACCCCGCGCGGCGCGCTCGAGGTGCAGGCCGGCCTTTACGGCGTGCCGAAATCACAGCGCCGCACCGACGAGGTGCTGGACCTGATCGGCCTGACCGACAAGGCCGACGCTTACGCCCGCACTTTGTCGGGCGGCATGCGGCGGCGGCTGCTTCTGGGCAAGGCGCTGGTGCATCGCCCGCAAATCCTGGTGCTGGACGAGCCCACCGCCGGCGTCGACATCGAGCTGCGCCGGATGCTCTGGACCAACGTGCGCAAGCTGAACGCCGAGGGCATGACGATCATCCTGACCACGCACTACCTGGAAGAGGCCGAGGAGATGTGCGACGAGATCGCCATCATAAATCACGGCGAACTGATCGCCCGCGACCGCACCGACAACCTTGTCGGCCGGATGGACGCCAAGACCTTGGTGATCACGCCGGAAGTTGCACCCGGCGACATCGCGTTGCCCAAAGGCGTCGAGATGACGCGCCAGCCCGACGGCGCGCTGCACCTGTCCTATCACCGCACGGCGACCAGCGCCGACGCGATCCTGGAGGCCCTGCGCGCGGGCGGCGTGACGATCCGCGACGTCTCGACCCGCGAGCCGGATCTGGAAGACGTTTTCCTCGATCTGACACGGTCCCGCGGCCCAGCCTTGGCATAGGTGACCGGCGCGAGGACCTCTGACCCGCCGCCGGACGAGCCGTCCTCAAGGTCGGATATCGATGACGACGATCCCGGTCTTCTGTCCCGCTTCGACATAGCGGAACGCCGCTGCGATGTCATCCAGCGGATAGCTGCGATCGAAAACGCCGGAATACCTGCCGTCCGCCATATGCTGCGCAAGCGTCCGGACAAAGCCGGGCGCGTCCCCGGGATACGGGATGCGCACGCGCCCGCGCCCCGTCATCCCGAACCACGCGCCAAGCAGCACATTCGACCAGTACGGGCCAAGGTCGGTTGCCGAGAAGACACCGCCCGGCGCCAACAGGCGGCGGCATTCGAAATACGACGT
>JAHELH010000240.1 GCA_024644285.1 Paracoccaceae bacterium
TCGGCCAAGGTCGGGGTGACCGTCGCGCTCGGCGCCGGTGGAAACGAGGCCGGCGGCCAGCGCCGGATGGATGACGGGTTTGGCAACCTCGTGCCTTACAACCTGCATTCCGACTCCGCACACACCAGCCCGGTCGCAGTCGACGGCAACATCTTCACCGGAAATATCACCGCCGCCACGCCGACCAGTATCGACGTCTACGGCCAGGTCCCTGCGGGCAACTACATCGCCGGTGCCTATTCCGACGTCGTGCTGATCACGGTGACGTACTGATGGCTTTGCGGGAAGGCATCGCGCCGAAAGGGCTGAGGCTGTTCGCAGCCTCGGCGCTCTGCGCCGCCGCGGTCGGCTTCGGCCCGGCCCCGGCCGCCGCCGAGTCGATCTCGGTCGCCCCGACCCGGCTGACCGTGGCCGGCGGCGGCCAGCAGTCGATGCTCACCGTCACCGCCGACGGTGCGCGGCAGTCCGTCGTCCAGGTCCGCGTGTTCAAATGGAAAGAGAACCGCCCCGCGCACGAATTGCGCCCGACCAAGGACGTCGTGGTCAGCCCGCCGATCAGCCGCCTCAGCCCGCGGCAGGAGTTGACCGTGCGCGTCGTGCGCACCAAGCGCAAGCCGGTGCGCGGCAGGGAATGCTACAGGGTTCTGGTCGACCGCCTTCCCAACCGACTGGAAGCCGACCAGATGGTCGCCTTGCGGATACGCCACTCGGTCCCGCTTTGCTTCACGGGATAGCGCCGGGCAATGTGTAGATGGGTGGGGACCTGCAAATAAAGAGACTGGCTGCGGCATCCTTCGTGTCGATGCTAGGCCTGATGGCCGCCGCCGCACCGAACCTGGTTCAGGCCACGATGGATACGGCGGATCCGGCCTACGACATGGTCGACGACACTGCCGAAATTCCCCTCTTCCTCGAGGTCTTCATCAACGGCAAACCCACCAATCTGATCGCCGAATTCGCCCAGGATGGTGCCAGCGGGGCGCTGAGCACGGTGAAAAGCGAGCTGATCGAGCTTGGCCTGAAGCCGCCGGCCGGGATTGGCGGAACGGTCGCGCTGGACGACCTGCCCGGCGTGACGCACGAATACGATTCCGCCGGCCAGACGCTCGACATCACGGCAACGGATGCGGCGCTGATGCCAAAGGTGATCTCGGCCAATCGCAGGAAGTCGGAATCCGAGACCGAGCGCACGGTCGGCGCCGTGCTGAACTATGACCTCTCGGCGACTTTCGGCGATGCTGGGTCGGGGTCGGATTTCATGTACCGCTCCTCGCAGCTGGGGCTCGACGCCTGGGTGTTCTCGCCTGTGGGCCGTCTCGGCAACACCGCCAACGTCACGCATACGGCCAATGGCGATGCCCGCATTCTGCGCCTCGGCACCACCTACGAATTCAACGCGCCGAAACCCGCCCTGACCATTTCGGCGGGCGATGTTTTCAGCTCCTCGCTGCGCTGGGGCCGGTCGATCCGAATGGGCGGTGTGCAATTGCGCCGCGACTTCGGATTGCGGCGCGACCTGGTGACCGAGCCGCTTCTGTCCTTCGGCGGCGCCGCCGCGGTGCCCAGTACCGTCGACGTCTTCATCGACAACAACCGGGTGTTTTCCGGCCGCACCACCACCGGTCCCTTCCAGTTCGAGGATATCCCCATCGTCGACGGCGCCGGCGAGGCGGTCGTGGTGATCCAGGACGAGTTTGGAGAGGTCTCTGAACGCCGGGTCGAATTCTTCGCCTCGCGCAACCTGTTGAAAAAGGGTGTCTGGGATTTCTCGGTCGAGGCCGGCTGGGCGCGTGAGGCCTACGGTCAGCAAAGCGGCAGGTACAATAACGACGCGCTGTTCTCGGGCAGCGTCCGCTACGGTGCGACCAACCGGCTGACCTTCAGCGGTCATGTCGAGGGCAAGTCGGACCTTGTGATGCTGGGCCTCGGCACCGACTTCGTACTCGCGAACCGGGCCGAGATGTCGCTGGCCGTCGCGCGCAGCAGCTATCGCGGAAACCAGGGCAGCCTGGCGTTCGGCGCGGTGCGCACTTCCTTCGGGCGCGTCGATCTCGAGGCCAGCAGCCTGCGCAGCACGAACGGGTTCGCCGATCTCGCCTACGCCACCGCCGTCGATTTCCTGCCCCCCGCCACGCTTGCCGGCGATGCGTCGCTGCTGGAATTTCCGAAGGCGCAGGACGTGATCAGCCTGAGCGCGCCGCTGGGAGACGACCAGACCCGGATCGGCTTGAACTACGTGCGGTCCGACCGAGCGTCGGGGTCTGACCGGCTTGTATCGATCAACTATTCCGGCATCCTGTCGTGGCGCGAGGCGTCGATCAGCGTCTCCGCCGCATACGACTTCGAAGCCTCGGACCCGAGGCTGTCGGCCTTCTTGACCATCCCGCTCGGCTCTGACCGGTTCGTCCAGGCAAACGCATCGGTCAATCGCAACACCGCGCCCAGCCGGTCGGTGTCGTTCGCGCAGGCGATGGGCGACCAGCCTGGCGACCACGGCTATGCCGGACAGATCGATTTCAACGCCGGCGCCCCGGATTGGCAAACGTCCGCGTTCCTGCGCACCCGTTACGGCCGCGCCGAGGCGTCGCTGCGGCGAACGGATTCGGGCACATCGACGCGCGGGCGGTTCGAGGGCGGCCTGGTCTTTGCCGGAGGCCAACTCGTCGCCGGCCCGCAGGTGCGCGACAGCTTCGCCATCGTCGATGCCGGGCAGCCCGACATGCCGGTGCTGTTTCAGAACCGCGAGATTGCCCGCACCGGGCGCGGCGGCCGCGCGCTGGTGACGGGGCTGTCCAGTTATCAGCGCAACCGCATCTCGATCCGGTCCAGCGACGGCGATGCGTCCGTGTCCTACGGCGTCACCGCGCAGGATGTGGTGCCCGCCCGTGGATCCGGAGCGCTCGTCAGCTTCGAGGCTACCGATACCGGCAACGCCGCGCTGGTCGAGTTCGTCGATGCTGGCGGCCGGCCTCTGCCGGTCGGCGCCACGGTGCATCACGCGGGCGGCGAATTCGTCATCGGCTATGACGGCGTCGCCTACCTGACGGCGCTGCGCGACAGGAACACGGTGAAGGTTGACCTGCCGGGCGGCAGGTGCCGCGCGACCTTCGACTTCGTGCCGGGCGCGGGACTGCAAAGCAGCGTCGAGGGTGTCGTATGTCGCTGATGCGTCCCGCAGCCCTGGCTTGGGCAGTCGCCCTGACGATCGCGACGGCGGCGGGCGCCCGCGCCGCCACGTGCACCGCGACGATGACCGACATCAACTTCGGATCGATCAGCGTCCGCAGCGGGGTGACGAACGCGACCTCTGGCACCATGCAGATCGATTGCAGTGGCGCGGGGGTATTGCCGATCGGCGCCTGCATCCGGTTCGGGCCAGGCAGCGGCGGCGCCGGCGCGGGCAATTCGCCGCGCTACATGCGCCGCGCCGACACCGCGTCGCTGAATTTCGAGCTTCGGGCGACCGGGAACGGGCCTGCGCACGGAACCTGGAACGAGGCCTTCGTTCTGATCCCGGTCGTCGCGGGATCCGGTAGCGCCGCGGTCACTGTCTATGCCGATATCACTTCCTCGGGGGTCTCGGTGGGAACCGGTCCCTATTCCTCGGTCTTTTCCGGCGCGGCCCATGCGTCGGTCGAATACGACGTCGCAAGCTGCGCGGCCAGCGGGCCGGTCGCGGTGCCGAACGCCTTCACGGTGTCGGCGGACGTGCAGTCAAGCTGCGAGGTCGACGCCGCCTCGCTCGATTTCGGCGCGATCCCGCCCGTGCTCTCCTCCCCCGTCGATCGCGAGGCCGATCTCACGGTGCGCTGCACCTCCAGTACCGGCTACGCCATCCGGCTCGACAACGGATCCGGCGCCGGTGCCACCGGGCCGACCGACCGGCGCATGAGTTCCGGTCCCAGCAGCATCAGCTACGGGCTTTACCAGAACAGCGCGCGCACCGCGCCCTGGGGCAACGACCCGGGCAACGATGTCGGTGGAACGGGGGCGGGCAACGATCAGACCTACACGGTCTATGGACGCATCCATGCCGG
>JAHELH010000023.1 GCA_024644285.1 Paracoccaceae bacterium
TCGACATCCGCGAGGAAAGCGAGCGGCGGCGCGACGGGGCGATCCCGGGATCGATGCATCTGCCCTACGGCCAGTTCGAGACCTATTGCGAGGCGACCGGCCCGCTGAAGAGCCTGGAGCGGAACGGGCGTCTGTTGCTCTATTGCGCGGTGGGCGAGCGTTCGACCCTGGCGGTCGAGATCGCCGCCGAGCATGGGCTGAAGAACCTGGCGCACGTGCCGGGCGGGTTCCGGGCGTGGCGGGCGGCCGGGGGCAGCATCGAGCGGATCGAGTAATTCAATCGCCGGCAGGGATGGCAAGAACCTCGACGGCGGACTTTCCGTCGCCATGAACCGTGACCGCCAGGTGGCGTGCGCCGAGAAAGGCCAGGGTCGGCCGGTTATGGACCGGCAGATGGCGGCGGTAGAGCTCGGCGCCGCGCGCCACGTCGACGACGATCACCGCGCTGGGGACATTGCCGATCGTGACGTTGGTCGACGTGGCGACCGCGAAGTGGCGGCCATCGGCGGCGAGGCTGAGGTCGTCGATGCCGCTGCCGCGCGGGATCGTCATGGTGCCCTGGCCGGCGGCAAGGGACCAGACGATGCGCGCCCGGCCCTCATCGCGATAGCCGTCCCAGGCGATCCAGCCGTCTCCGTGCCACTGGAACCCCCAACGTGCGTCATGAATGCCTTCGGGCGACACTGGTCCGCGGAGAACCCTGCCTCGCGTGTCGATCTGGAATATCTGGTTCCGATACCGGGCGAGCGTGACCGGGCCGTCGCGGGTGGCGGCGCCCAGCAGGGTCAGTTGCGCCTCGCGCGGCAGGTCGAGCGCCACGCTGCGGTCGGCCAAGCCGTCCAGGTCGCGAATGCGGATGTGGTGCGCGCCCGGGCTGCCGTTTGCGGCGCGGTCGAGCCACAGCAATGCGCGCCCGTCGTCGGACAGGATCGGCGCCCAGTGCGCGAGTCCCGGTGGCGGGGTCTGCGGCCCGGCGGCCGGCGCCGGCCCGACGTAATGTTGCCCGCCGCCGGCGTCGCGGTAGAGCAGGTGTCCGCCAGGCGCGACGGCATCGATGCTTAAACCGACGGGCGGCGCGCCGTCGGCCGGGAGCACCCGGCATCCGGGCATCAGCAGCCGGGCGCGCCGGCGGTCGGGGGCCCGCTCGACCCAGATCTCGCCGGCACGGACCAGCGCCAGGTCAGACCCGGCCTGGACCGGGACGATACGCGCGTCGGCGACGCGGCAGGCGCTCTGCAGCGATCCGGTCTCGGGCCCTGGCTGCGCCTCGACAAGCAGGACGCGGGGGATGGCGTAGAGCACAAGCACGTTGGCGCCGCCGATCGCCAGCGGCACCGCGGCCGCCAGCGCCGCCAGCCGCGTCCAGCGCGGCGCGGCCAGCAGGCGGTAGATCAGCGCGAATATCGCCGCCTGTATCGCGAGGGTCGCGGCGAAGACCGCAAGGGTGAACGGCGCGACATCGCGCGCGCCGGCAAGCAGGGTTCCGAGGCTCAGCCAGCCGGCGTGGATGTGGAATATCGGGATCAGGTAGACGGCGCAGGACAGCGCGAGGGCAACCGGAATAGCCCGGGCCGGCGTCATCGGAAAGCTTGGTCCGGACGAGACGACCCGCCCGTTTCGGGGCGGGCCGAAAATTCAGCGTGACGTGTCAGCCTACGCGAACCACCAGCGCTCGGCGATTCGGCTGCCGTCCATCTGCCAGAGGTTTCCGATGTCCGGCCCGTGCGCCAGCTTGGACGACGCCGCGTCCACGTAGTTGGCGTACATCGGGACGATGGTGCCGCCCTCGGACGACATGATCGCCTGCATCTCGTGGTAGATTTCACGCCGCTTGTCGGTGTCGAGCTCGGCCCGGCCCAGAAGCAGAAGCTCCTGGAATCGCGCGCTGTCCTCGCTGTCCCACTGCGAGTCGTTCCACGGCACCCCGGCCTCGTAGGCGGTCGAGAACATCCAGTCCTCGGTGGCGCGGCCCGACCAGTAGCAGGCGCACCACGGCTTTTTCAGCCAGACGTTCGACCAGTAGCCGTCGGCCGGTTCCTGGATGACGTTGATGGTGATGCCGGCGGCGCCCGCCGAGGCCTGGTAAAGCTGCGCGGCGTCCACCGCGCCTGGGAAGGCCGCGTCCGAGGCCGACAGGTCGATGGTCAGGTTCTCCATCCCGGCCTCTTTGAGGTGGAACTTGGCCTTGTCCGGGTCGTAGGAGTTCTGCGGCAGATCTCTGGCGTAGAACTGGTTCGCCGGGCCGATCGGGTGATCGTTGGCGACCGCGCCATGGCCGAGCAGGATCTTGTCGACCAATTCCTGCCGGTTGACGGCGAATTTCAGCGCCTTGCGGACGTTGACGTCGTTGAACGGCGCGACGTTGGTCAGCATCGGGAAGGTGAAGTGCTGGTTGCCCGTCACCTCGAAGATCATGACGTTCGGGTTGGCGCGCATCAGCGGCTCGGTCTTGAAATCGACGCGGTTCACGGCGTCGACCTGACCGGTCATCAGCGCGTTCATCCGCGCCGTGCTGTCGTTAATCGCGATGGCCTCGATCGAGTCGAACCAGCCGGCGCGGCCGTCCTTGTAGTGGCTGTCGACGCGGCTGACGACGGTGCGCACGCCCGGATCGAAGCTTTCGACCTTGTACAGCCCGGTGCCGATGCCGCCCGCGATGGCCTCTTGGACCTGGCCGGCCGGGAACATCAGGATGTGATAGTCCGACATCAGGTACGGGAAGTCGGCATTGCCGGCCTCGAGCGTGAACTGCACCTGGTGGTCGGACATCTTCTTCATCTCGGCGATGGCAGAGACGATGGGCTTGGCGGCCGACTTGGCGCCTTCGGCCACGTGCATCTGCAGCGATTCGATGACGTCGTCGGCGCCGAACGGCTTGCCGTTGTGGAAGGTCACGCCCTGGCGCAGGTTGAAGGTCCACACCTTGGCGTCGGGCGAGGCTTCCCAGCTTTCGGCCAGTTCGCCGACCAGTTCGCCGGCGGCGTTGACCTCGGTCAGGCAATCGAAGACGCAGCCATGCGCCATCATGATCATGTAGCTGTCGGAATGGGTGCGTCCGTCCCAGCTGTCCGAGGTATTGGCCCCGGCGATCCCCATGCGCAGCGTGCCGCCGCGCTTCGGTTCCGAATGGCTGGCCCCGAAAGTGCGCGTTCCCATCGCGCCCAGAACGCCCGCGGCGGCGCCCGTCTGCAGCAATCCGCGTCTGCTTAGTCGTGTCATGTAGTCATCTCCCGTTGATTTGATTTTTTTGGACGTCCAGGCCGCGCCCGGCCTTCGGATCTGGTGATTCGCCGTCACATATTACCAACAGCCGCGTCGCCGATGTTATCAACTCCGCGTTCGGCCAGCAGGTTGGTCAGCCAGTCCGGGTCCATTTCTGGCACCGAGCTGAGCAGGAGGTCGGTATAGGGATGGTGCGGCGGCCGGAACATTTCGGTTTTCGGCCCCTGCTCGACCACGCGGCCGTCCTTCATTACCACGACCTCGTCGGCGATGGACCGTACCGTGGCCAGGTCATGGGTGATGAACATGTAGCTGAGCCCCAGCTCGTCCTGCAGTTTGGCCAGCAGGCGCAGAATGCCCTCGGCCACCAGCTGGTCCAGCGCGCTGGTCACCTCGTCGCAGATGATGAACTTGGGCTCGGCGGCGAGCGCCCGGGCGATGCCGACGCGCTGCTTCTGGCCACCTGACAACTCCGATGGCAGGCGGTCGATGAACTGGTCGGGCTCCAACTCGATCTCGCGCAACAGCTCTTTCACGCGCTCGCGCTTCTCCTGGCCCTTCAGCCCCATGTAGAACTCCACCGGCCGGCCGATGATCTCTCCGATCGTCTTGCGCGGGTTCAGCGCGGTGTCGGCCATCTGGTAAATCATCTGCGCCTGGCGCAGCTGCATCTTGGTGCGCTTGCGGTAGTCGCCGGGCATCGGCTCGCCCTCGAATTCCACGACGCCTTCCAGCGGCGGCAGCAGCCCGGTGATCACCCGCGCGGCCGTCGACTTGCCCGAGCCGGATTCGCCGACCACGGCCACCGTGCGCCCGGCATGGATGTCGAAAGTGATGTCGTGCAGCACCTTCACCCTGCCATAGGCGGCGGTGACGTTCTTGACGCTGACAACCGGCACCGCGCCCGCCGGCGGCGGCGGTTTCTGCGGACGCTGAAAGCTGCGCACGGCCCACAGGCTCTTGGTGTAGTCCTGGGTCGGCGATGCCAGCATCGTGCGGGTGTCGGATTCCTCGACCTCGTCGCCTTTCAGCATGACCTTGATGCGATCGGCCATCTGGGCGACCACGGCCAGGTCGTGGGTGATATAGATCGCCGCGGTGTCGAACTGGCTGACGATATCGCGGATCGAAGCCAGCACCTCGATCTGGGTGGTGACGTCCAGCGCCGTCGTCGGCTCGTCGAAAATGATCAGATCCGGGCGGCAGGACATCGCCATCGCGGTCATCGCGCGTTGCAGCTGCCCGCCCGAGACCTGGTGCGGATAGCGGAAGCCGATATGCTCGGGGTCGGGCAGGCGCAGCTTTTCGTAAAGCTCCATCGCGTCGCGCTCGCTGTCGATGCGGGAAGAGACGCGGTGCTGCACCGGCGCCTCGGTATGCTGGTCGATCAGCTTGTGCGCGGGGTTGAAGCTGGCCGCCGCCGACTGCGCGACATAGGCGATGCGCCGGCCCAGAAGCTCGCGCTTCACCGCGGCCGAGGCGTTGATCAGGTCGACACCGTCGAACAGCACCTTGCCGCTGGTGATGCGCACGCCGTCGCGGGTGAACCCCATGGCGGCCAGGCCCAGGGTCGACTTACCGGCGCCGGATTCGCCGATCAGGCCCAGCACCTCGCCGCGGCGCAGATCGAAGCTGGCGCCGTTGATGATCGGGATCCAGGTCTCGTCGCTGCGCCCTTCCAGGTACAGGTTGCGGACCTTGACGAGGATATCGCGATCGGCCATCGGCTACTCCTTCAGTCCCGAGGACTTGTGCAGCATCCAGTCGACGACGAAGTTGACGGCGACGGTCAGAAGCGCGATGGCACCGGCGGCCAGAAGCGGCGTGATCGCGGCCTGCGGCGCGAAGGGCGCGAAGTTGATGAAGGCCGCCATGTCGCGGACCATTGTGCCCCAGTCGGCCAGCGGCGGCTGGATGCCGACGCCAAGGAACGACAGCGCCGCGATGGTCAGGAAGACGAAGCAGAAGCGCAGGCCGAATTCGGCCAGCAAGGGCGCGGTGGCGTTGGGCAGGATTTCCTTGAAGATCAGGTAGGTCAGACCCTCGCCGCGCAGCTTGGCGGCTTCGATATAGTCCATCACCACGATGTTCAGGCCGACGGCACGCGCCAGACGGTAGACTCGGGTCGAGTCGATCACCGCGATGATGACGACCATGAAAACGGTCAGCGGGATGCCCAGCCGGGGTGCCCAGACAGAGGCGATCGTCATCAGGAGCAGCGCGAAGATCAGCGACGGGATCGCCATCAGCACGTCGACGGCGCGGCTAACCAGCTGGTCGAGCCAGCCGCCCAGCGTGGCGGCGAGAAAGCCGAGCGAGGCGCCGATGAAGAAGGCCAAGAGCGTGGTGGCGAAGGCGATGCCCACGGTGTTCTGCGCGCCGTAGATCAGGCGCGACAGGATGTCCCGGCCGATCTGGTCGGTGCCCAGCGGAAATTCCGGATTGCCACCCAGCGCAGGGTTGCCGCCCGGCACGACATTGGCGGCGCCCAGCACCTGCTCTTGCCCGTAGGGCGCGATCAGGGGCGCGAAGATTGCCACGATGGCATAGGCGATGATCACCAGAATGCCGAACGAAGCCGTCAACGGCATCGTTCGGAACAGCTTGCGGCTCCAGCCCGGGCCGACGCGTTTGCCCAGTTCCTTGAACCCCGTTCCCAGAACCGCGGCGATCAGAAGTCCCTGGATCGCCCAGCGGAAGAAGACCACGCTGGCGCGCGGCGTCCCCTGCTCGGTGACCACCGGCTGAAAGTAGAACCAGACCGACCAGATAAGCACAACCGCTGCCAGCACATAGCCGAACGACACGCCATAGGGCATGTCGCGGAAGCGGGGCGCGTTGTTGGTCAGGCGCTGGCCCGCCCAGCGGAACAGCCACCCGAACGCGGCGATGGCCGCGATCAGCAGGATCAGGAAGCGCAGAGTGTCGCGCCCACCGATGAACGCGCTCCACAACAGCGTCAGCGACGCGACGATCAGAACCGCGAGCAAGGACGCCAGGAACAGCGGCATCTCGTCGAATGTCTCGCCGCGCGAATCGAAAGCGCTGCCGATGCCGCGCAGCAGGAAGCCGGCAAAGGTGAACAGCGCCAGCACCGCCAGGATGACGGCAAAGACGCCGAAAGCCTCGATCAGGTCGCCGAAGACGTTGTCGTATGGGCTTTCGAAGATCATTTCGGATGCCTCAGCCGCGGGTTCGACAGGATCGACAGGATGTCGGCCATCAGGTTCAGCAGGATGTAGGCGGCGGCGAAGATCAGGCAGCAGGCCTGCACCACCGGGATGTCACGGATCTTGACGCTGTCGACGAACAACTGGCCGATGCCGGGATAGACGAAGACCACCTCGATCACCACGACGCCGGTGATCAGATAGGCGAGGTTCAGTGCGACCACGTTGATGATCGGCGCCAGCGCGTTCGGCAGGGCGTGGCGGACGATGACGCGCATCGGGCTGATGCCCTTCAGCCGCGCCATCTCGATATAGGGCGAGGCCAGCAGGTTGATGATCGCCGCCCGCGTCATCCGCATCATGTGCGCGGTGACGACCAACGTCAGGGTCAGGGCCGGCAGCAGCGTCTTCTCCAACCGGTCGGCAAAGGTCATGCCTTCGAAGATGTTGGACAATGACGGCAGGACCGGGTTCAGCACGGCGAGGAACAGGATCAGGATGTAGGCCAGGAAGAATTCGGGGCTCGAGATCGAGGTGAGGGTGAAGATGTTCGCCGCCCGGTCGAAGACCGAGTTGCGGTAGAGCGCGGCCAGCACCCCCAGAAACAGCGAGATCGGCACCGCGATGGCGGCGGTTACAGTGGCGAGAAACATGGTGTTGCTGAAACGTGGCGCGATCTGGTCGAGGACCGTCACCCTCTCGCCGGCCTCGGCTCCGACGAAGCTGGCAAAGTTCGCCTGCGCAAAACTCGACCCCATGTCGCCCCGAAGCGCGCCCGCCAGCCAGTCGAAATAGCGCACGACCAGCGGCTGATCGAGACCGAGATCCTTCCGGATTGCGTCGACCGCCTCGGGTGTCGCGCCCTGGCCCAGGATCGCCTGGGCAAAATCGCCCGGCAGCATGTTGACCGCGGTGAAGATGACGATGGAGACGACAAGAAGCGTCAGGAGTCCCAGGACAAGCCGTTGCAGAATGATCCGTGCGACCGATCCCAAAGCCTGACATCCCCCCGCTGTTGTGCAGCGGGATCAGGTTAGCAACTAGGGGTCACAAGTAAACCCTTGATCCGTAAGGGGCGCGAATCGCTATCCGGCGAGCAGACGCGCCGAGGCCTCGGACCGCAGGCGGTCCATGGTGCGCACCAGCTCGGCGCTGATGCCAGGTTCGGACAGGGCGTGCCCGGCCTTGCCCACCAGGCGCAGTTCCGATTGCGGCCACGCTTTGTGCAGCGCATGCGCCGAATTCGGTGGGCAGATCATGTCATAGCGGCCCTGCACGATGACGCCCGGGATCCCATTCAGCCTGTTTGCATTCTTCAGGATGTAACCGTCGCCGTCGAGGAACCCGCCATTGCTGAAAAAGTGGTTCTCCAGCCGGGCGAAGGCGCGGGCGTATTCCGCGGGGCTTTCGCCGCCCGGACCCTCGTTGTCGATCGAGGCGAGCGCGTTTTCCCACGAGGCCCAGGCGCGGGCATAGCGGGTTTCCTGCATCAGGTCGCCGGAGAAGAGCCGCTTGTGATAGGCGGCGATGAGATCGTGGCGTTCTTCTTCGGGGATCAGGCCGATGAACCGCTCCCACAACTCGGGCCAGAAATGCGCCGCGCCGCCGCCGTAGAACCATTGCAGTTCGGCCTGCGTCATCAGGAACACGCCGCGCAGGATCAGGCGCGCGGTTCGCTCGGGATGGGTCTGGGCATAGACAAGCGCCAGCGTCGCGCCCCAGCTTCCGCCGAACACCATCCAGCGCTCGATGCCCAGCGCCTCGCGGATCGCCTCGATATCGGCGACGAGATGCCAGGTCGTGTTGGCCTCGACGCTGGCATGGGGCCGCGACCGGCCGCAGCCGCGCTGGTCGAACAGCACCACGCGATAGTGCTCGGGATCGAAATAGCGGCGCATCGCGGGCGAGCATCCGCCCCCGGGGCCGCCATGCAGGATCACCACGGGGATACCCTGCGGGGCGCCGCATTGCTCGACATAGACCCGGTGGCCGTCGCCGACCTCCATCATGCGCTGATCGAACGGATCGATCGGCGGGTAGAGCATCCGCTGGTTCTTACGTCGGTCCGCGACCTTGTCCATAATCACCCTATATAGCGTTGCAGGGCGCCCTGCCACGGGGCGCAGGACGAAATATTCGCATAGGCGGGCGGCATGCAGACCACGGTAGACGCGCAGGAGATCGAGAAGTTTCAGGCCATGGCGGCCGAGTGGTGGGATCCCGAGGGCAAGTTCAAGCCGCTGCACATGCTGAACCCCTGCCGGCTGGACTACATCACCTCTCAGATCGCCGCCGAGTTCGATCGCGACCTCACTACGGCCAAGCCTTTCAAGGGGTTGCGCATTCTGGATATCGGCTGCGGCGGCGGATTGCTGTCGGAACCGATGGCGCGGCTTGGCGCCGATGTCGTGGGTGCCGACGCCGCCGAGCGCAACATCCCCGTGGCGCGGGTGCACGCCGAGCAATCGGGCCTGAAGATCGACTATCGCCACACCACGGCCGAGGCGCTGGCCGCCGATGGCGAGCAGTTCGACGCGGTGCTGAACATGGAGGTGGTCGAGCACGTGGCCGATCCGCTCGCCTATCTCACCGCCTGCCGGCAATTGCTGCGGCCCGGCGGGCTCATGGTGTGCTCGACCCTCAACCGCAATCCCAAGAGCTATGTCATGGCGATCATCGGTGCCGAGCACGTGATGCGCTGGCTGCCGAAGGGCACGCATGACTGGTCGAAATTCATCACCCCGGATGAGCTTTACGACCTGTTGCGCAAGGCGGGGCTGGATCCGGTCGACCGCAAGGGATTCAAGTTCAATCCGCTGGCCTGGTCCTGGTCGATCTCGGACAGTGATCTGTCGGTAAACTACGTGACCACCAGCGTCAGGCCAGGTTGACTTTCATTCTGCGTCGTCCAGCCGCGCGCGCACGGCGCGCAGGACCGGCAGCGCGGTGCGCACCCTGTCGGCGCCGATGCTCTCGACCACTTCGGCGATGATCGGGGCGATGGCGGCGATGGCCGCGTCGCGCGCCGCACGCCCCGCGTCGCTGATCGCCACATGCTTGCGCCGGGCGTCGTCCCAGTCGGGGCGGACGTGAATGTGGCCGGCGCGTTCCAGCTTGGCCAGCGTGTTGGTCATCGCGCCGCGGGTGACATGGAAGGCGCGGGCAAGCTGGGCCGGCGACTTCTCGGCGCCCGAGCTGGCCAGGTGGTTGAGCAGCGAGAAGTGGCTGAGCTCCATCCCCTTGGGCAGCGCGCGGCCCAGGCGATTGCGGGCCAGCTGGTCGGCCATGAAGATCTCGCTGAACAGGGCGACCGACAACGATTCGGTGGCATCGGCCATCAGGGACCCGCGAACGGCCGGTCGTGGGTGAGCGAGGGCACGCGGGCGCGGGCCTTCGCAACCTCGTTCAGGTCCAGGTCGACATAGGTGATGCCCGGGGCCTCGCCGCCATCGGCCAGCACTTCGCCCCAGGGGGCGACCGCCAGCGAATGGCCATGGGTTTCGCGCGGCTTGCCGCGCGTGGCGCCGTGGCGGCCGCATTGCGCCGGGGCCAGGACGTAGCAGCCCGTCTCGATGGCGCGGGCGCGCAGCAGGGTTTCCCAATGCGCCTTGCCGGTGACCGGCGAGAACGCCGCCGGCACCGTCAGGATCTGCGCGCCGGACTTGGCGAGCGTCCGGTAGAGATGTGGGAACCGCATGTCGTAGCAGACCGTCATGCCGACCCTGCCAAAGGGCGTTGCGGCTATGACCGCCTCTATCCCCGGGCGGTAGCCGTCCGATTCGCGGTAGGTCTCGCCGGCGTCGATCTTGACGTCGAACATGTGGATCTTGTCGTAGCGCGCCATGATGCTGCCGTCGGGGGCGATCAGGAAGGAGCGATTGGCGAAGCGGCCGGCTGAATCGTCGGTCTTCAGCGCCAACGATCCGATCAGAAGCCAGATGCCATGCTGCGCCGCAACCTGCCGCAGCGCGGCCAGGGTGTTGTCGGTGTCCTCGTCGCGCAGCACCTCGATCTGGCGGGTGCGGCTGGTCGAGACGCAGTTGGTCACTTCGGGGGTCAGGACGAATCCGGCGCCCGCGCGCGCGGCCTCGTCGATCCAGCGCCGCGTGACGGTCAGGTTCTGCGCCGGGTCGTCGGACGAATTTAGCTGAATCAGAGCCGCTTTCATCACGCGACCAGCAGCGCGTCCAGCTTGCCCGCGCGGTCCAGTGCGGCGATGTCGTCATAGCCGCCCACATGGGTTGCGCCGATGAAAATCTGCGGGACCGTGCGGCGGCCATTGGCGCGCTGCACCATCTCTTTCCGCCGGGCGGGGTCTGCGAGGACGTCGATCTCGGAGAAGCTGACATTCTTGTCGGTCAGCAGGCGCTTTGCCGCGTGGCAATAGCCGCACAAGGGCGAGGTGTAGATTTCGACGGTCGGCATGGTGCGCGGATCCCTTGGCTGGCGCGGACTATAGGGATTTAGGCATCCTTCGCAACGCGTGCCAGTATCAGGATGTCCACCCGCCTTGCGCCCGCTGCATGGGCCGCGTCGGTCGCGGCGGTGAGCGTCGCGCCCGAGGTCATGACGTCGTCGACCAGCAGCACCGCGCGGCCGGAAAGAGTGCGGCGGGCGGACGGCGCCGGCGCGATGGCGGCGGAAAGGTTGGCAAAACGCTGCTCGCGTCTCATGCCGTCCTGGACGGCGGTGGCGCGGGTGCGGCGCAGGAGGTCGGGCAGCACCGGGCGGTCGAGCCGGGCGCCCAGCGCATTGGCCAGCAGGGCCGCCTGGTTGTAGCGCCGCCGGAGCAGGCGGACGTAATGCGCGGGCACCGGGACGATCACCGTGTCGTCCTGCAGAAGCGGCCCGGCAAGCCCCGCCATCCAGCCGGCGGCGGGTGGCACGAGGTCGAGGCGGTCACCATGCTTCAGACCCAGCACCAGCCGGCGCGCGGTGTCGCGGTAGAGCAGCGCGGCGCGGCCCCGGCGCCAGGGGCGTGTCAAGGTCAGGCAGTCGTCGCAATGCTCGTCACGGTCGGTCGTCTCTCCGGGCAGCGGCACGCCGCAGGCGTCGCAGGCCAGCCCGGTGATGAACGGCGTGTCGCGCCAGCAGGGGCCGCAGAGACCGAAATCGCGCGCCACCAGGGCGCCGCAGCCGATGCATTGCGGGGGATACAGAATGTGCAGGAGGCTTTGCATTCCCGGTCCGCTCTTCGTAGAAACCGCAATCTTCATTCCTGAGGCTTCCATGCAGCGCCCGCCCGAATTGACCGACCGCGCCAAGCTGAGGCTGAACCGCCGCCGCGCCCGGCGCGGCGGGTTCCGGGGGATGTTCCTGCAGGAAGAGGCTGCCACTGAGCTGTCAGAGAGGCAGGGTTTGGTTAACAGGGCCTTTACGGCGCAGGCGGTGATCACGCCATTTCCCGAGATTTGGGCACAAAGGCTGCCGAATGCGCGGATTGTTTCTGATGAGGAAACATTGGATCTGGAAACGGGCGCGCATGACCTGGTGATCCACGCGCTTTGCCTGCACTGGTCGAACGACCCGGTGGGGCAGCTGATCCAGTGCCGCCGCGCCTTGCGGCCCGACGGGCTGTTCCTCGGGGCGCTGTTCGGCGGCCAGACGCTGGTCGAGTTGCGCGCGGCCCTGGCCGAGGCAGAGGCAGAGGTCAGCGGCGGACTGTCACCGCGGGTCGCACCGATGGCCGAGATCCGCGATGCCGGCGGGCTGCTGCAGCGCGCGGGGTTCGCCCTGCCGGTGGCCGACAGCGTGACGCAGACCGTCACCTATGCCGACCCGCTGGCGCTGATGCGCGACCTGCGCGCCATGGGCGAGGCGAACGCCCTGGCCGGACGGCTGCGGCGGTTCACTCCGCGCCGTGTGATCGAGACCGCGGCCGCACGTTACCGCGCCGCCTTCGCCGGGCCGGAAGGCCGGATTCGGGCCACGTTCGAGACGATTTACCTGGCCGGATGGGCCCCGGACGTGTCGCAGCCGCAGCCGCTGCGCCCCGGCTCGGCGCAGGCGCGGCTGGCCGAGGCGCTGGGCGTGGACGAAACGCCCGCGGGCGAGGCCGCGCCAATTCGCCCGTTTGACGGGCAGTGAATACCGGTTATGTCGGCCCTCAGGCTCGAACTGCAGGATATCCATGACCCTAGACGAAACCCCCAGCGCGACCGACGCCAAGCGCCCGGACCACGCGCCCGCCGACCACCCCAAGATCATGCCGCCGAAGGTCGGCGTCCTTTTGGCGAATCTCGGGACGCCCGACGGCTATGACTACTGGTCGATGCGCCGCTACTTGAACGAGTTCCTGTCGGATCGCCGGGTGATCGACTACAGCCCCTGGAAGTGGCAGCCGCTACTGCAGCTGGTGATCCTGACGAAGCGACCCTTCACCAGCGGCGCTGCGTACAAATCGATCTGGAACGAGGAGGCGGGCGAAAGCCCCCTGGCGACCATCACCAAGGCGCAGACTGCGGCCATCGCGCAGGCGATGCAAAAGCGGCATGGCGGCGACGTGGTGGTCGATTACTGCATGCGCTACGGCAATCCCTCGACCCGGTCGAAAGTGCGCAAGCTGATTGATGCCGGGTGCCAGAAGATCCTGTTCTTTCCGCTTTATCCGCAGCATGCGGGCGCGACCTCTGCCACGGCATGCGACGCATTCTTCAAGGCGCTTCGGTCGGAAAAGTGGCAACCGGCCGTGCGGACCGTGCCGCCCTATTTCGACCAGCCATCCTATGTCGACGCGCTGGCGCAATCGGTGGAGCGCGCCTATGCCGCGATGGAGGTGGAACCGGACATCCTGGTGACCTCGTACCATGGCGTGCCGCAGCGCTATCTGATGGAGGGTGACCCCTATCACTGCCAGTGCCAGAAGACGACGCGGTTGCTGAAGGAGCGGCTGGGCTGGCGCGACGACAAGATTACCGTCACCTTTCAATCCCGGTTCGGGCCGGAGGAATGGCTGAAGCCCTACACCGTCGAAGAGGTCGCGCGGCTGGCGCAGGCGGGCAAGAAGAACATCGCGGTGATCGCGCCGGCATTTTCCGCCGACTGCATCGAGACCCTGGAAGAGATCAACGAGGAGATCCGCGAAAGCTTCGAGGAGGCTGGTGGCGAGACATTCACCTATATTCCCTGCCTGAACGACGATTCCGACCACATCGCCGCGCTGGCCGGTGTGATCGACGCCAACCTGCGCGGATGGCTGGACTGAGCGCGGAACAGCCATGCAAACGAAAATGGCGGCGCCCAGCGGCACCGCCATTTTCTATCTTGTTCACTCCAGCGCCGTAGCGACGGCGCCTGGTCGATTAGTTCGACGAAGCGACCGCAGCGATGATAGCGATCAGCAGCAGCGGAACGATCAGGCCGGCGTTCGACGTGCCCGCAGCTTCTTCAACGACGATCTCGGGCTCGATGACCGGCTCGACATAGCTGCCGGCATAAGCCGACGTGGCAACCACTGCAGTGATAGCAGCAGCAAGAGCGACTTTCTTCATGGGTTCCTCCAGGTTTTCCAGTCTGGCATAAAATTTGATACACGTGGGACTTCGACTGTACCTCGCATAGACCTCAATAAGCAGCTTTGTTTGCCAAAGGCAAATGCATCTTTGCGCACCGCCAGGCCAATCCGCCGCTATATCGTCAAATTAGCAACACCTGAGTGCCCACTTTGGTTACCGCGAAGAGTTCCTGAATGTGCTCGTTATAAAGCCCGATGCAGCCGTTCGAGGATCGGCGCCCGATCTTGCGCGTGTCGTGGGTTCCGTGGATGCGATAGTATGTCCAGCTGAGATACAATGCGTGCGTTCCGAGCGGATTGTCCGGGCCCGGGGGAACATAGTCCGGCCATTCGGGGTTGCGCGCCTTCATCGAGGGGGTCGGGCGCCAATCGGGACCCACTACCTTTTGCACCACGCGGGTGCGGCCGCGACGGGTCAGTTCCTCGGTCAGCGGCACCGAGGTCGGGTACAGCTTGTAGAGCGCCCGGTCCTCGGACCAGTAATGCAGCGCCCGGGACGTGGTATCCACCAGAATCGCGCCGTTGTTCAGGTTGTCGAAATAGGGCTGCCAGTTCAGGGTCCGGAAGCTCGAGATGTTTCGGCGCGCGGTTTCGATCGACTCTTCGAATTCGGTCGAGCCCCTCAGCGTCTGCGCGAGGGCAGGCGTCGCCAAGCCGCCCAGCGCCGCGGCGCTGGTGCCCAGGAAAAGCCGGCGGTTCAGGCTCGTCTTGGATGTCTCGGACATTTCGTACTCCACGCAATGGTCGTTTTGCCAAGGCATTATCATATGGCTTGAATGCCGCAGTCGCAAATCAAACCGGCATCATGTTGCCAAACCGCACCGGATCGGTTTGAAGGTGCCAGTGCCAACAGCTAGTTGTGCCGGGTACGAGCGATGGGTGAACCTTCATGACGCGTCTTCTGATCCTTCTGCTGGGCGGTATGTTTGCGCTGACCGCCTGCACCTCGCCCACGGTGGTGACGTCCGAGGGAACCGGACGCGCCAAGCTTTACCGGATCGGCGGAACCGAGACGTCGCGGGTCCAGTTCCGGATGCTCGATTCGGTGAACGCCCTGCGTCAGGCGGCCGGCGTGCCGCCGGTCGAGTTGAACGCCCAGCTGAACGCCGCCGCGGCAACCCATTCGCGCGACATGGCGGTGCAGAACCGGCCGTGGCATTTCGGGTCGGACGGCTCCTCGCCCATCGAGCGGGTGGCGCGAAGCGGCTACCGCCAAAGCATGCTGGGCGAGAACATCTCGGAGACCTTCGAGACCGAGTTGGAGACCCTGGCCGCCTGGATGGAGCAGCCCGATACCCGCGACGTGATCCTGGAGAGGCGCGCCGAGCACATGGGCTTTGCCTGGTACCAGGAATCAGGCGGCAAGATCTGGTGGACCCTGATCATGGGCGGCGGCGGACCGCCGGTCCGTCCGCAGACGAACCCGCTGGCCTATCTGCCTCAGGGATAGATGTCGACCGGCGTTCCGTCCTTCACCATGGCGTAGACCCACTCGATTTCCTCGTTCGACACGGAAATGCAGCCCGCGGTCCAGTCCGGCCGGCCGGGTTTCAGCTTGTTGGGCTGGCCATGGATGAAGATGTCGCCGCCGGGGCTTTGACCCGCGGCGCGCGCGACCTCGACGTCTCGCTCGTTGGGATAGTTGATGCCGATGGACAGGTGGAAGCTGCTGTCGGGGTTGCGCCGGTCGATCAGGTAGCGCCCCTCGGGCGTGCGGCCGTCGCCCTCGAACTGCTTGTGGCCCGCGGGCGCAAAGCCCAGGTCGATCTCGTGTGATTGCAGCACCTTGTCGTGGTGCAGCAGGTACATCTTTCGGTCCGACTTCATCACCACGACGCGGGTGACTTCCGGTCCGTTGTAAGTCTTGAACTTGGATGAGCAGGCGCTCAGCGCCAATACTGCCGATAGCGCAAGCGCGATTCTGATCAGCGTCATCTGTCCCCGTGCCTCAACTTGTTTTTTGCGCTTTATACACGGGTTTTTGCTTCAGGTGAACTGGCCTTGTCGAACTGCGCCTGCTTTTCCAGTCGCTCCTCGATAGCGATCAGCCGGTGCAGCACTTCGTCGCGGTAATTGACGGTGGCTTGCTCGTCCTCGGCGTGGTGAGCGTCCTGCATCGAGTTGACGATCAGGCCGACCACGAGGTTCACCACGGCGAAGGTCGTCACCAGGATGAACGGCACGAAGAACATCCATGCGAACTCGTAGCGCTCCATCACCGGGCGGACGATGCCCATCGCCCAGCTTTCCAGCGTCATCACCTGGAACAGCGAGAAGGCCGAGCGGCCCAGCGTGCCGAACCAATCCGGGAACGCGTCGCCGAACAGCTTGGTCGCCATGACCGCGGCGATGTAGAAGATGATCGCCATCAGCAGGAAGACGCTGGCCATGCCCGGCAACGCGCTGACGAA
>JAHELH010000241.1 GCA_024644285.1 Paracoccaceae bacterium
CCGGGCGGCCGGGCGGTCTGCAGCCGCCGCAGCCCCTCTTCGGCCAGCGCCCGGACCGCTTGCGGCGTCCCGTCGACCAGCGGCCTGCGGCCCGCGGCCTGCAGCGCCGGTATCGCCAGGAACCAGTTGGCGAGGCCCGAGGCCCAGGCGATATCGCGCACCGCCGCTTCGCCGTCCCGCGCCCCCAGCGCCTGCGCGGCGGCCCAGGCGAGGTTGCCGGAGGTGCGGTCGAGATAGTTTGCGAAATGGCCCGCATCCTCGAACGGATCGCGGTAGATGTCCCAGCGGCGCACGGCAATCAGTCCGTCGAGCAGGTCCACCGGCAGCCCGGACCGCGCGATCACGTCGGCAAGGGGCGCCGCGACCTCGTGCGCGCGCGCCGGCTTGCCCGCGCCGATTTCCGTCAGCGCGTCGCGCCACCATTGCAGGCGCATCTCGGCGATCATCGCCTCCTGCGTCACCCAGGGTGCGCGCGCCACTTCGAGGTTGAAGGCGTAGAGCGGGAACAGGACCTCGCGGGCCGATGGCGGCAAGGCCATCGCGGCGAGGAAACGGTCGGCATCGCCGCGCCGGACCAGTTCGGCACAGGCCTGCAGCGTCATGCGGGTTTCACGACCGAGAGCAGATAACCGGTTTCGTCCTTGACCGCGCGCCACGCGGCGATCTCGGCTTCGGCGGCGTCGAGCACCTTCGTCATCTCGGCATCGGCGCGGGGCCGAAGCTGCTTTGCGCGGGCGCACAGCCCCAGATAATAGGTCTCCCACCCGGCATCGGCGACCTTGCGGGTGGCGCGCGTCCGGTAGCCCGCTTCGCGCACCTGGGCGTCGATCCCGGCGGCGTCGGTGGTCTCGAACCCTTCCCAGAAGCCGCGGGCCTGTTGCGACGGCGTGGCGGTGAAATGGCAGGGATGCGAGAACGCCACCGCGCCGCCGGGCCTGAGCGCGTCGCGCCATGCAGCGAGCGCCTGTGTCACGCCGAGGAAATAGACCGCGCCGGCCGACCAGATCAGGTCGTATTCGCCCTTGAGGTCGCTCATGTCGCCGACCTCGGCCCAGACACGGTCATCCGCCGCCCAGTCCTGCCGCACCGCGCGAATGAAGCTGCCTTCCTGGTCGATGGCCGTCACCGTGCCGTGCGGCGCGGCGTCGAGCAAGGCCTCGATGTCGCCGCCGGTGCCGCAGCCTGCGTCGAGAATCGCGGCATCGGGGGCGAGACCGGCGATCTCTGCCGCCCAGGCGACGTCTTCCGGCGTGCCCGGCCCCTCGCGCGCCAGCCCGGCATAGAGCGTCAGGAAGGCGCTCATGCCGGGGCTGCGCCGTTGTGCAGCAGCTTCCAGTTGATGGCGTCCAGCAGCGCCTGGAACGAGCTGTCGACGATGTTGGCGCTGACGCCGACGGTGGACCATTCGTGGCCGTCGTCATCCATGAAGTCGATGATCACGCGGGTCACGGCCTCGGTGCCGCCCTGGGTGATCGCCACCTTGAAATCGACCAGCCGCATGCCCTCGATCTTGTCCTGGTAGCGCCCCAGATCGGCCTTCAGCGCCTGCCACAGCGCGTTGACCGGGCCGTCGTCCTGCATGTCCTGGGCGTGGTCGTTCTTGAAATAGCTGGTGCGCTCGCCGTCTCGTGAAGAGATCGTCACAACCGCCTCGGATTCCACGACGATCTCGCCACGGGCATTGCGACGGCGCTCCGAGATCACGCGGTAGCGCTCGACCTTGAAGAAGTCCGGGCGCAGCCCGAGATTCTCGCGCGCCAAGAGCTCGAAGCTGGCCTGCGCGGTATCGTAGCTGTAGCCCTGCTCCTCGCGCGCCTTGACCTCTTCGAGGATGCGGCCGAGCGCCGGGTCGCCCTTGTCCACCTGCAGCCCCATGTCGGTCAGGCGCGTGCGCAGGTTCGACTGGCCGGCCTGGTTCGACATCGGCACGATGCGGGCATTGCCGACCGTGGCGGGGTCGATGTGTTCGTAGGTGGAGGGGTCCTTGAGGATGGCGCTGGCATGCAGGCCGGCCTTGTGGGCGAAGGCCGAGGCGCCGACATAGGGCGCGGCGCGGTTCGGGACACGGTTCAGAATGTCGTCGAGCAGACGGCTGGCGCGGGTGAGGGTTTTCAGCGCGTCCTCGGTGACGCCGGTCTCGAAGTGGCTGGCATAGGGTTCCTTGAGCAAGAGCGTCGGGATCAGCGTGGTGAGGCTGGCATTGCCGCAGCGTTCGCCCAGTCCGTTCAGCGTGCCCTGGATCTGCCGTGCGCCCGCATCGACGGCGGCCAGCGTGTTGGCCACGGCATTGCCGGTGTCGTCGTGGGTGTGGATGCCGAGGGCGTCGCCGGGGATGCCGCTGGCGATAACGTCGCCCGTTATCCTGCTGATTTCATGGGGAAGCGTGCCGCCGTTGGTGTCGCAGAGCACGACCCATCTTGCGCCGGCCTCGTGGGCGGCGTGCAGGCATTTCAGGGCATAGTCCAGGTTGGCCTTGTAGCCGTCGAAGAAATGTTCGGCGTCGAAGAGCGGCTCGCGGGACTGGGCCTTGAGGTGGGCGATGGAGGCGGAGATGTTTTCCAGGTTCTCGTCGAGCGTGATGTTCAGCGCGGTCTCGACGTGAAAGTCGTGGGTCTTGCCGACGAGGCAGACGGCGGGGGTGCCGGCGTTGAGGACGGCGGCCAGCACGTCGTCGTTCGCCGCGGAGCGGCCGGCGCGCTTGGTCATGCCGAAGGCGGTGAAGGTGGCGCGCGTCTGCGGGCGTTCGGCGAAGAAGGCGTTGTCGGTGGGGTTGGCGCCGGGCCAGCCGCCCTCGATATAGTCGATGCCCAGTTGGTCCAGCGTCTGGGCGATCAGGTGTTTGTCGGGGGTGCTGAATTGCACGCCGTGGGTCTGTTGGCCGTCGCGCAGCGTGGTGTCGAAGAGCGAGAGGCGTTCGCGGGTCATTTGAGCGCCTCCAGTTTGGCGGGGTCGAAATCGGGCTTCGGCGTCAGTTCGATCCCAGATTTGCTCATCTGCACTTCAATCCCCGCGTCCAATAGGCCCTGCTTCAGGAGATCGACGGCGCTGAAATCCTTCGTTGCCATCGCCTGTTCGCGCAGGGCGGCCAGTTTCGCGGCGTGACCGGACAGATCGACCTCTGGCGCGGTGGCCCAATCGGGTATGGCGTCGCTTAGCAGGCCAAGAAACCTGAGGCTGGCCAACAGCGAACGGGCATCGCCGTCGCCGGAGAGCCTGTGAAGCTCGGCAATGGAACCGGCTGTGTTAAGGTCGTCTGACAGCGCGTTGATAAGCTTGTCAGAAGCGTTGTTGGCATCCATGGATGCGTCCACCTGCGCGTACCACTTACGCAGCGTCGCCTCCGCCTCTTGCCGCTTCTTCTCGGTCCAGTCCATCGGCTTGCGGTAATGCGTGCCGAGGAAGACGAAGCGGATCACCTCTCCGGGCACGCCCTGGTCGAGAAGGTCGCGGACGGTGAAGAAGTTGCCGAGGGATTTCGACATCTTCTTGCCCTCGACCTGTAGCATCTCGTTGTGCAGCCAGTACTTTGCGAAGTCGCCCGAGGGGTGGGCACAGCGCGACTGGGCGATCTCGTTCTCGTGGTGGGGGAACTGCAGGTCGTTGCCGCCGCCGTGGATGTCGAAGCTTTCGCCCAGAAGCTGATAGGCCATGGCCGAGCACTCGATGTGCCAGCCGGGGCGGCCGCGGCCCCAGGGCGAGTCCCAGCCCGGCAGGTCGGGGGTCGAGGGCTTCCAGAGCACGAAATCCATCGGGTTGCGCTTGTAGGGCGCGACCTCGACGCGGGCGCCGGCGATCATGTCGTCGGTGGAGCGGCCCGACAGCGCGCCGTACTTTTCGTAGCTTTCAACTGCGAAAAGCACATGCCCCTCGGCCTCGTAGGCGTGGCCCTTGGCGATCAGCGTTTCGATCATCGCGATCATCTGCGGCACCCACTGGGTCGCCCGCGGCATCTCGTCGGGGTCGAGGGCGCCGAGCGCCTTCATGTCGTCGAGATACCATCGGGTCGTCTCGGCGGTGATCTGGC
>JAHELH010000024.1 GCA_024644285.1 Paracoccaceae bacterium
CCGTGGCGCGGGGTCTCGCGCCCGCGCTCTGCCATCACCTCGATGGGCAGGCAGCCGTCGAAATACTGCGCCGTCTCGCCGGGCTTGAACTCGGTCTTCTCGGCGGCGAGCAGGGCGTCGATGAAAGCCTCGTAAGTGTCGCGGTCCATCGGGCAGTTGAGGTAGGCGCGGCGTTCCTCTTCGGTGTCTCCCTTGTCATAGCGCGACTGGAACCACGCCCGGCTCATGTCGATGCTGTCGGCATATACTATGGGAGCGATGGCGTCGAAGAAGGCCAGCGCATCGGCGCCCGTGGCCGTGCGGATCGCTTCGGCCAGTGCGCCGGAGGTCAGAGGCCCGGTGGCGACGATCCAGTGTCCCGAGGCGGGCAGGGCGGTGATCTCGCCGTCGCGAATGGTGACGCGGGGATGGGCGCGCAGCCGGTCGGTGACGGATTGCGCGAAGGGGTCGCGATCGACCGCCAGCGCGCCGCCGGCGGGCAGCGCATGGGCGTCGGCCATTTCCATGATCAGGCTGGCGGCGGCGCGCATTTCCCAGTGCAGAAGGCCCACGGCGTTCTGCTCGTCGTCGTCGGAGCGGAACGAGTTGGAGCACACCATCTCGGCCAGGTTGCCGGTGCGGTGGGCGAAGGTGCCGACCGTGGGCCGCATTTCGTGGATCACGACGTCGATGCCGTGATTGGCCGCCTGCCAGGCGGCCTCGGACCCGGCCATGCCGCCGCCGACGATGTTGAGGGGCTCGCTCATGCGCCCGGATCTAGAATACCGGGCGCGGGAAGGGAAGGGATCAGGCGGTGGCCGGGCTGTCGGGCTTGTCGTCCCAGTCCTTGGCGAAGATGTTGAGGGAATCGTCCTCGTCGTCCTTGCCGTCGCATTCGTAGATGTCGATTTCGCCCGAGGCATGGGCCACGCCCTTGAGACGCGCGGGCTTTTTCGTTGGGCGCGGGGTGCCGCGGGTCAGACGCGGTTCGCGCGCGGTGGACGGAACGCGGCGCGGGGCAACGGCCTTGCGCCAGACGCGGACCTGTGCGCCGCCGCCCTGTTCGGTCACGGCGATCATCAGCACCGATCCGAGCAGCGCCATGTCGCGCCAGAAGGCCGACAGCGCGACCGGATCGCCGAGGTCGTAATGCAGGAATCCCGACCAGAAGATGTAGATCGACAGCAACAGCGCGCAGGGGCGCACCGCGATGCCGACCATGATCGCGAAGGAGGTCAGGAACAGGTAGGTGGTGGTGACGAACTGCGCCTGGGACACCGGCAGCACCGCGTCGAGGAAGGTGCGGCTGGCGGGTTCGAAGATCAGGCCGGTGGCGGTGGCCAGGAAGTAGCTTGCGATCAGGATCCGGACCACGGACAGGACGGTTCTGGAAACCATGACGCCGACGTCGGCGGGGCGGTGTTTCTGGGCGGTCATCATGACGGCGTTCCCTTCGGGCAGCGAGTGTCGGTCACCCGGCGATCAGGCGCGGACATGGCGTCGTGCAGACGGCGCAATCGGGGCCGTTTCGGGGCATTTGCCTTCTTGCGACCTTAATTCGTGGTGGATCTCGAAGGATCGTCGCGACTGTTCGCAATCGGGCGCCAAAGCGCCGCGCCGGGTCAGTCGGCGGCGTCCTGGTCCTCGGCGTCCTCGCCCTGGTCGGCGATCCAGGCCACTGAGACGACCTTTTCCCCCTTTGAGGTGTCGAACACCTTGACGCCGCCGGCCGCGCGCGAGCGGAACGAGATGTCGGCGACGGGGGTGCGGATCGACTGGCCGGTGGAGGTGACCAGCATGATCTGGTCCGAGGTCTCGACCGGGAAGCTGGCGACCAGCCGGCCGCCGCGCATCGCCGCGTCCATGGCGCGCACGCCCTGGCCGCCGCGGCCGCGCACCGGATAGTCGTGCGACGAGCTGAGTTTGCCCGAGCCCTTGACGGTGATGGTCAGGATCAGGTCTTCGGCGGCGGACATCTCGGCATAGCGTTCTTGCGTGAAGTCCTGCGCCTCGGCGGCGGCGTCCTCGTCATCGGCCTCGGCGTCGTCGGCAAGGCCGGCCACGGCGCGGCGCATCTTGAGATAGGCGGCGCGTTCCTCGGGCGTGGCCTGGAAGTGGCGGATGACGGACATCGAGACGACGCAGTCGCCCTTGGCCAGCCTGATGCCGCGCACGCCGGTGGAATCGCGGCCCTTGAAGACGCGCACGGCGGTGGTGGGAAAGCGGATGGCGCGGCCCTGGGCGGTGACCAGCATCACGTCGTCATCCTCGGACGCGATGCGGGCATTCACCATCTCGACGCCCTCGGGCAGCTTCATCGCGATCTTGCCGTTGCGCATGACGTTGGTGAAGTCCGACAGCGCGTTGCGGCGGACGTCGCCGGCGGTGGTGGCGAAGACGATCTGCAGGTTGTCCCAGTCTTCCTCGGGCGCGTCGACGGGCATGATCGCGGCGATGGAGACGCCCGTGGGGATCGGCAGGATGTTGACGATGGCCTTGCCCTTGGCGGTGCGGCCGCCCTGCGGCAGGCGCCAGGTCTTCAGCTTGTAGACCATGCCGTCGGTGGTGAAGAACAGAAGCTGGGTATGGGTATTGGCGACGAACAGCGTCGTCACGACGTCCTCTTCCTTGGTCGCCATCGAGGACAGGCCCTTGCCGCCGCGCCGCTGGCTGCGGAATTCGGCCAGCGGCGTGCGCTTGATCCAGCCCGAAGCGGTGACGGTGACCACCATGTCCTCGCGCTCGATCAGGTCCTCGTCTTCCATGTCGCCGGACCAGTCGACGATTTCGGTGCGGCGCGGCACGGCGAATTTCTCTTTCACCTCGGCCAGTTCATCCGAGATGATCGCCATGATCCGCGTGCGGGAGCGCAGGATGTCGAGGTAGTCCTTGATCTTGGCGGAAAGCTCTTCCAACTCGTCGGTGACTTCCTTGACGCCCAGCTGGGTCAGGCGCTGCAGGCGCAG
The DNA here is from genome assembly GCA_024644285.1 of Paracoccaceae bacterium. Lineage (GTDB taxonomy): Bacteria > Pseudomonadota > Alphaproteobacteria > Rhodobacterales > Rhodobacteraceae > JAHELH01. Next base: position 2,946 of record JAHELH010000024.1, read on the forward strand.
GTCGAGGATCGCGCGGGCCTGGATTTCCGACAGGTTGTAGGTGCCATCCTCGTTTACCGTGTGGCTGGGGTCGTCGATCAGCCGGATATAGCCGGCGATATCTCCGGCGGGCCAGCGTCGTTCCATCAGACGCACGCGCGCCTCTGCCGCATCCGTCGAGGACCGGATCGTGGCGACAATCTCGTCGACGTTGGACACCGCCACCGCCAGGCCGCACAGCACGTGGCTGCGTTCGCGCGCCTTGCGCAATTCGAAGGCCGTGCGGCGGGCGACGACCTCTTCGCGGAAGGTCAGGAAGGCGGTCAGGAAATCGCGCAGGGTCAGCTGCTCGGGACGGCCGCCGTTCAGCGCCAGCATGTTGCAGCCGAAAGAGGTCTGCATCGGGGTGAAGCGGAAAAGCTGGTTCAGCACCACTTCCGCCGTGGCGTCGCGCTTCAGTTCGACCACGACGCGCACGCCGACCCGGTCGGATTCGTCCTGGACGTGGGATATGCCCTCGAGCTTTTTCTCGCGCACAAGCTCTGCGATCTTCTCGACCAGGCTGGCCTTGTTCACCTGATAGGGAATTTCATCCAGAACGATGGCATAGCGGTCCTTCCGGATCTCCTCGATCCGGGTCTTGGCGCGGATGATCACGCTGCCGCGGCCTTCGGCATAGGCCTTTCTCGCCCCGGACCGGCCCAGGATGATGCCGCCGGTCGGGAAATCGGGGCCGGGGATGTACTCCATCAGCGCCATGGAATCGAGATCCGGTTCCTCGATCAGCGCCTGGCAGGCGTCGATCACTTCGCCCAGGTTATGGGGCGGGATGTTGGTGGCCATGCCGACCGCGATGCCGCCCGCGCCGTTGACCAGCATGTTCGGGAAGCGGGCCGGCAGGACCGACGGTTCCCGGTCCTTGCCGTCGTAATTGTCCTGGAAGTTGACCGTGTCCTTCTCGATATCGGCCAACAGATAGGCGGCGGGCCGGTCCATCCGGACCTCGGTATAGCGCATCGCCGCCGGATTATCCCCGTCCATCGATCCGAAATTGCCCTGGCCGTCCAGAAGCGGCAGCGACATCGAGAAATCCTGCGCCATCCGCACCAGCGCGTCGTAGATGGCTGAATCACCGTGCGGATGGTATTTGCCCATCACGTCGCCGACGGGGCGGGCAGACTTGCGGTAGGGCTTGTCGTGGGTATTTCCGGTCTCGTGCATGGCGTAGAGGATGCGGCGATGCACCGGCTTCAGCCCGTCGCGCAAATCCGGGATTGCGCGGCTGACGATCACGCTCATGGCATAGTCGAGATAGCTCGACTTCATCTCGTCGGAGATCGAGATCTGCGGCCCGTGCGAATGCGGCGGCTCGGGCGGAATTTCGTCTGTATTTTCGGGGGGTTCGGGCGTATCGCTCACGTAACGTCCAGTTCGGCTGTTCAGCGCTATATGTTGTTGCGCGGCACTATAACCCGGGGCGTATCTAGGGCGCAATGGGTGTGGCCGAAAGGCTCAAGCAGCCATCACGGCTGAGTGATAACACACTGTTTTCATTGAAAAGTAATCCGAACGTGGCATCATTGTCGCGTGGGCAGGAAAAGGAGTGCAAAAAATGCATCCATCCGAAACGGAACTGATGCTGAAGGGCTACGGTCTGACGACGGCCGAGTTCTACTACCGGATGCCGGATTACCAGTCGGTTCTGAACATGTATCTCTGGCAGGAATACGACCTGGCGCCGGACCACCCCGAACTGTTCAAGTTCATCGAGTTCTGGCAGGACAGCATCGAGGGGCCGCTGCATTCCGTCCGGTTCACCCACCGCAAGATGATCAGCCCCGGCGAGTGGCGCCACGTCACCGGCGAATACACGTTGCAGGACGGCCTTCGGTTGCATTGACGCCGCGGCGGCCCTAATCCTTGGTTTCCAAGGGAACTTTCCCGCGCGCGGCGGATTATGTCAGATGCGCAACCAAGGGAGGCTGCAATGGCCACTACAAGCAAAAGCACGACGACGTCCAAGGAACCGACGGTTTCCGACCTGAACGACCAGATCGAGGCCCTGAAGTCCGACATCGCGAAATTGACCTCTCTGGTTGGTGAAATCGGCACCAGCAAGGCCGCGGAACTGCGCGATGTCGCAAAGCAAAAAGCCAAGGAGCTGCGCAGCGAGGGCGAGCGCTATGCGCAGGAGGCCGGGCAGATGGCCCAGGACAGCGCCGAGGCGGCGCTGGACGCCGTGCGCAAACAACCGGCCACGGCAATCGCGCTGGCCGTGGGCATCGGGTTTCTGGTCGGTCTCGTGACTTCGAGCCGGCGCTAGGGATGCAGCGCTGGCTTCAGGCGCTGGAACAGCGGCTGCTGTTTTACGGCAAGCGGGCGGGGGTCAAGCTGTTCGCAGGGTTCCTGGCCGCCTTGCTGGTGGGTCTGGGGATCGGCTTTGTCGTTTACGGCCTGTGGCAGGTGGTGGCGGCGGAATGGGGACCGGTCGCCGGCGCCTTGGTGCTGGGCGCGGTGTTCATCGTGCTGGGTGCGGTCGTGCTTTGGGCCGGCACCCTGCACCGCCGCACCCCGCCGCCGCTGCCTCCGCCGGCCTTCAGTTCGCCGCAATCGGCCTCGATCGTGGCGCTGGTCGAGGCGTTCCTGCTGGGGCTGTCGGCGGGCAAGAACCGTGGCCGCAAACAGAAAAGCCCGCCACCCGAGCGGGACGACAGCTGAAAGAACGCCTTAACATCGCCCCACAAGCCATTGCTGAAAGAGGCTGTTTCCGCGCCGAATGGCTATGGGTCAGGGAATGATCCGGTTGTATTTGGTTCCCTTGACGGTCGCCCCTGCGATCAGACCCGCCTGACCGAAGATCAGCGCGATCGACGGCGACAGCGATGTCGTGGTCTCGGCCGAGAGATTCTCGCCGTTTTCGTTCAGGACGTATTCGGCATCCGCCCCGGCGGCCCAGCCGGGGGATCGGCGGAAATCCTCGAGCGCGTCGCGGGTCATGAAATAGATCGCGTGGGCATATTGCGCCGCGCCGATCTGCAGGCCGACGGTTCCCGAGGTGGCCGAGTAGTAATCCACCGTGGTGCCGCCCACCCGCAGCGCGCCGCGGCCGTAGGATCCGCCCAGCCCGAAGCCTGCCTTGGTGACGAGCGGCATCACCAGGACGCCGGCGGCCTTGTCGCGCAACTCGACCGTGTTGGGGTAACGCGAATAGAGATAGTTCAGCGTCTGGTCGACGCGCGCGTCGATCATCGCGCCGCCGCGCGACCCGACGCCGTTATTGCACGCCGCGGTCAACAGCGCGGCGCTGCCTGCGCCTACCATGAAGGTACGACGGGGAAGAGATGTCATGAGTGGTGCCCTTGTCTTGCCGGTATGCCTCTGGCGTCCTTGTAGCCGGACGCTCGCGCGAACTATAGGCGATGCGGTCCGCGCTGTCACCAAATCTTGATGCAGATGCGCGATCCTTCGCGCAGATTATTCGGCTGATCGCAGCAGACGCGCGGCGCGGGGGGCGAAATAGGTCAGGATGCCGTCGCAGCCGGCGCGCTTGAAGGCCAGCAGGCTTTCCAGCATCACCGCGTCGCCGTCGAGCCAGCCGTTCTGCGCCGCCGCCGTCAGCATCGCGTATTCGCCCGACACCTGATAGGCGAAGGTCGGCACGCCGAAGCGGTCCTTCACCCGGCGGCAGATGTCGAGATAGGGCATCCCGGGCTTGACCATGATCATGTCCGCGCCTTCCGACAGGTCGCGGGCGACAAGCCGCAGCGCCTCGTCGGAATTGGCCGGGTCCATCTGGTAGGACTTCTTGTCGCCCTTCAGCGCGCCCGAGGCGCCGACGGCGTCGCGGAACGGCCCGTAGAAGGCGCTGGCGTATTTGGCGGCGTAGCTGAGGATTGTCACGTTCTGGTGGCCGGCGCCCTCCAGGGCGTCGCGCATTGCACCGATGCGGCCGTCCATCATGTCGGAGGGACCGATGATATCGGCGCCGGCCGCGGCCTGGGCCAGCGTCATCTTCACCAGCGCCTCGACGGTCTTGTCGTTGACGATCTCGCCGTCACGCACGTAGCCGTCATGGCCGTCGACATTGTAGGGGTCGAGCGCCACGTCGGTCATCACGGCGATCTCGGGCACTTGCGATTTGATCGCGCGGATGGTGCGGTTGACCAGGTTCTCTGGATCCCAGGCGCCGGCGCAGTCGGCGGTCTTCTCCGATGGCTCGATATAGGGGAACAGGCAGATCGCCGGGATGCCCAATTCCGACGCCTCGGCGGCGGCGCGGACAACGCGGTCGGTGGTCAGTCGCGACACGCCCGGCATCGAGGGGATCGGGTGCTCGGCATCGGTCCCCTCCATCACGAAGACCGGCCAGATGAAATCCTGCGAGCCGAGCGTCGTCTCGCGCATCAACCCGCGCAGCGCGGGGCTGGATCGCATGCGGCGAAAGCGGGCGCGAGGGAAGGCGGGCGGGGTTGGCATCGGCGCAGTGTCTTTCGAATGTTACAGGTGCCATGGATTGCAGGCTTTTGCGCGCATCTCAAGCCTAGGAATCCCCGCCACGCCCCAGTATAGGGTCCGCGCGTATAGAACTGACCGCAGGCACCCCCTTGGACTGGTACAGCACCGTTTTCGAACTGATCGACATGCGGTCGTTCTCCAACCTTTGGTTCTGGATCGCGCTGGCGGTGGTCTGGTCGACGTCCAGCCATTGGGTGATCGGCGTTCCCTATGACCTGGTGGTGCGCGCCGGCCGCGCGGGCGGGCAGGCACAAATCGACCTAGAGGATTTGGTGCGGATCTACAGCAACCGCATGCTTTATATCAGCGAGGTGGCGGGGCTATGGATTCTGGGGATTGCCTGCGCCTTCCTGACGGGCCTGTGCCTGCTGGGGTTCTGGTACGGGGTCGAGTTCGCCCAGGCCCTGTTTTTATTGATGTTTCCCCTGTCGTTGGTGGGTTTGCTGAACTTGGCCACCGCCCGCCGAATCCGCGCCCGCGACCTGCATGGTGACGGCCTGCGTCGGCAGATGCGCCGTCACCGTCTGTACACGCAGATGATCGGGCTGTTCGCGATCTTCGTCACTGCGATGTGGGGCATGTATCAGAACATGAACCACGGCGCGCTTGGCGGTTGACACCGCGCCCCGGCTAATTACCTGACAGCCCCCATGTCACAAGCCACGCACATTACCGTCGGCGGCGCGCCGGAAGGCTTCGACGCCCGGCTGGTTCTGTCCGAGATGGAGAAATCCGGCGGTCCGGTGATCCATGTCGCGCGCGACGACAAGCGGTTGGCGGCGATGCAGGCGGCGTTGGCCTTCTTCGCGCCGGAGATGCCGGTCATCACATTCCCGGGGTGGGATTGCCTGCCATACGACCGGGTCAGTCCCCACGCCGACATCGCCGCCGCGCGCATGGCGACCCTGGCGGCTCTGGCGCAGGGGATGCCGGGGACATTTGTCCTGCTGACCACCCTGAACGCGGCGACCCAGCGCGTGCCCGCGCGCGAGGTGCTGCGCGATGCCGCCTTTGTGGCGCGGGTTGGCAACCGCATCGACGAGGCGGGCCTGCGCGACTTCCTGGTGCGCATGGGCTTCAGCCAGGCGCCGACGGTTCTGGAGCCGGGCGATTACGCGATCCGGGGCGGCATCATCGACATCTATCCGCCGGGCGAGGGCGGGCCGGTGCGGCTTGACCTGTTCGGCGACGTTCTGGACGGGGCGCGACGGTTCGATCCGGTGTCGCAGCGCACGACGGAAAAGCTGGAGGTGGTGGAACTGGCGCCGGTCAGCGAGGTGATCCTCGACGAAGCGGCGATCACCCGGTTCCGGCAGAATTACCGCATCGAGTTCGGCGCGGCGGGCACGGACGATCCGCTATACGAGGCGGTCACGGCGGGGCGCAAGCATGCGGGCATCGAGCACTGGCTGCCGTTCTTTCACGAGACGCTGGAGACGCTGTTCGACTACCTGCCGGGCGCATCGGTCTGCCTGGACGACCAGGTGACGCCCGCGCGACTGTCGCGCTGGGAGGGGATCGTCGATCAGTACGAGACACGCCGCCATGCGCTGGAGCAGAAGGCGCGGCTGGATTCGGTCTACAAGCCCGCGCCGCCGGGCCTGCTGTATCTCGACGACGCGGCCTGGGACGCGGCCCTGGGCGCGCGCCGGGTTCTGCAGTTTCATCCTTTGCCGCAGCCCTCGGGTCCGAACGTGGTCGATGCGGGCGGGCGCATCGGGCGCAATTTCTCGCCCGAACGTCAGCAGGAAAGTGTCAGTCTTTTCGGGGCGGTGGCCGATCACATCAAGGCGAAGCTGCAGGCCGGGTCGGTGGTTCTGGCGGCCTATTCCGAGGGCGCGGCGGAGCGGCTGGAGCATCTGCTGGAAGATCACGGTATCACCGGCGCGCGCCATGTGGGCCGGGTGGCAGAGCTGGACGGCAAGCACCCGGCGCTGACGGTCTGGCCGCTCGAGGCCGGGTTCGAGACGCCGGCCCTGACGGTGATCGCCGAGCAGGACATCCTGGGCGACCGCCTGATCCGGCAGCCCAAGCGCAAGCGCCGGGCCGAGAATTTCCTGACCGAGGCGCAGTCGCTGTCGCCCAGCGACCTCATCGTGCATGTCGACCATGGTATCGGCCGCTACAACGGGCTGGAGGTGATCGAGGCGCTGGGGGCGCCGCATGAATGCCTGGCGCTGGAATATGCCGGCGGCGACCGGCTGTTCCTGCCGGTGGAGAATATCGAGCTGTTGTCGCGGTATGGCCACGAGGAGGGTCTTTTGGACCGTCTGGGCGGCGGGGCGTGGCAGGCCAAGAAGGCGCGGCTGAAGGAGCGGATCCGCGAGATTGCCGACCGGCTGATCCGGGTGGCGGCCGAGCGGATGCTGCGCAAGGCGGCGATCCTCGAGGCGCCTTCGGGGATGTGGGACGCCTTCAGCGCCCGGTTTCCGTACCAGGAAACCGACGACCAGCTGACCGCCATCGCCGACGTGCTGGGCGATCTGGCCTCGGGCACGCCGATGGACCGGCTGATTTGCGGCGATGTGGGCTTTGGCAAGACGGAAGTGGCAATGCGCGCCGCCTTCGTGGCGGCGATGTCCGGGATGCAGGTCGCGGTGATCGCGCCGACGACGCTGTTGTCGCGGCAGCATTACAAGGGCTTCGCCGAACGGTTCCGCGGCTTCCCGGTGGAGGTGCGGCAATTGTCGCGTTTCGTCTCGGCGAAGGAGGCCGAGGAGACGCGCAAGCGGATCGCCGACGGGTCCTGCGATATCGTCATCGGGACCCATGCGCTGCTGGCCAAGTCGGTGCGGTTCAAGCGGCTGGGCCTTCTGGTGATCGACGAGGAGCAGCATTTCGGCGTCAGCCACAAGGAGCGACTGAAGGCGCTGCGCACGGATGTGCACGTGCTGACGCTGACCGCGACGCCGATCCCGCGGACGCTTCAACTGTCGCTGACAGGGGTCCGGGATCTCTCAATAATCGGCACACCGCCCATCGACCGGCTGGCGATCCGTACCTATGTCAGCGAGTTCGACGCGGTCACGATCCGCGAGGCGCTGCTGCGCGAGCATTACCGGGGCGGGCAGTCGTTCTACGTGGTCCCCCGGGTCAGCGACCTGCCGGAGATCGAGACGTTCCTGCGCGAGCAGGTGCCCGAGGTGACCGTTGTGGTGGCGCATGGACAGATGGCGTCGGGCGAACTGGACCGGCGGATGAACGCGTTCTACGACGGGAAGTACGACGTGCTGCTGGCGACGACGATTGTCGAGAGTGGGCTGGATATTCCGACGGCGAACACGATGGTGGTGCACCGGGCGGACATGTTCGGGCTGGCGCAGCTCTATCAGATCCGCGGCCGGGTGGGGCGGTCGAAGACGCGGGCCTATGCCTACCTGACCACGAAGCCGCGCGGCAAGCTGACGGTGGCGGCGGAGAAGCGGCTGCGGGTGCTGGGCTCGCTCGATTCGCTGGGCGCCGGGTTCACGCTGGCGAGCCAGGACCTCGATATCCGCGGGGCGGGGAACCTTCTGGGCGAGGAGCAGTCGGGGCAGATCAACGAAGTGGGCTACGAGCTTTACCAGTCCATGCTGGAAGAGGCGATCGCCAAGATCCGCTCGGGCGAGATGGAGGGGCTGACAGAGGTCGAGGACACCTGGGCGCCGCAGATCAACCTGGGCGTTCCGGTCCTGATTCCAGAGAATTACGTGCCCGATCTTGATGTAAGACTTGGGCTTTACCGGCGGCTTTCGGACCTGCACAGCAAGGTCGAGTTGGAGGGCTTCGCCGCCGAGTTGATCGACCGCTTCGGCAAGCTGCCCAAGGAGGTCAACACGCTGCTGCTGATCGTGCGCATCAAGGACATGTGCAAGCGCGCGGGCATCGCGCGGCTGGATGGCGGGCCGAAGGGGGCGACGATCCAGTTCCACAACGACAAGTTTCCCAACCCGGCGGGGCTGGTCGAATTCATCCACGCCCAGAACGGCCTGGCCAAGGTGCGCGACAACAAGATCGTGGTGCGGCGTGACTGGAAGAAGACCGGCGACAAGATCAAGGGCGCCTTCGCGATCGCCCAGGACCTGGCGCGGCACGCGAAGGTGGCGGCGGCTGCCTAGCGCGCCTCGGCGATCTCGCCTTCGCCGAGGAACCGCATCAGCAACAGCGCCACTGCCGCGCAAATCAGGATACCGACCGCCACAGGCAGCGGCGTGCCGTCGAAGGCCAATCCGATGGGCACCGCGATCAGCACCGCGCCGACGGTCGAGACCGAGCCGATGACCGAGGCGGCGAGGCCTGCGAGGTGACCGAGCGGCTCCATTCCGAGCGCGTTAAGATTGCCGATGGTCAGGCCCGCCAGCATGAAGATGCTGAGGATCCAGACGACGTAGGCGTAAAACAACGCGCCGTCCTCGACACCTGCGAGGATCACCACGGCGAACAGCCCGGTCAGCGCGATCTCTCCCAGCAGCGACCAGCGCACCACCTGGCGCATGCCGACCCGCACGACGATGCGGGCATTGAGCAGGCTGCCCAGCGCCGAGACCAGCGCCACCGCGCCGAACCAGTAGGGAAAGCTGGCCGCCGCATCGAAGCTGCGGTCGAAGACCATCTGCACCGTCGACAGGGTGGCGAACAGCATGCCGAAGACCAGGGTCAGGATCAGGATGGTCACCGTGACCTGGCGCAGGCGCAGCATCTCGGAAAGCCCGCTGCCGATGGCAGACAGGCTGAACGGGCGGCGATAACCGGGCGGAAGCGTTTCGGGTTGACGCAGCCCGAGCCAGCCGGCGGCGGTCAGCGCGAACAGTACGAATGCCAGGAAGATCCCACGCCAGCCGGTCAGCGCGATGATGCCGGCGCCGATCATCGGTGCGATGGCGGGCACCAGGGCGAAGACCATCATCGCAAACGACATGACCCGCGCCATGATCCGCCCCGAATAGAGGTCGCGCACGATGGCCAGTGCCGCGATACGAGGCCCGGCGGCGCCAAGCCCCTGCAGCACACGGGCGAGCAGCACCGTCTCCAGGCTTTCCGCGGCCCAGGCCAGCATGGCCCCCGCGATGTAGACGACCGCGCCGCCGAGGATCACTGGCTTGCGTCCGAAGGTGTCAGACAGCGGCCCGGTGAAGAGCGTCCCGATCCCCATGCCCAGCACGAAGCTGGTGATGATCAGCTGCGCGCGGTTCGGCGCGCCCGGGGTGAGCTCGGCGGCGATCGCGGACATCGCCGGCAGCATCGCGTCGATGGAAAAGGCCACCGTCGCGAAGGTCATGCCCATCAGAGCGATGAACTCGGGCAGGGAGAGGGCAGGGCGCGATTTCGCCATTCCGCTGCCCTATCACAGCGGCGGGAAATGGGAAGTCGTCGAGCGCGCGCGGAAGGACGCTATTCCGCGGCCGGCTTGTCCTGCGCCACGATCTCGCCGATCACCTTTTCCCACAATTCGGTCGGCTGGGCGCCCGGCACCGCCTGGCGCTGGCCGATGACGAAGGTCGGCACGCCGGTCACGCCCTTTTCGCGCGCCCAGGCATCGCGGGCGGCGATGTCGTCTCGGTCGGCATCGGTTTCATAGAGCCTGCGGATCATCGCGGCGTCGAGGCCCGCGCTGTCCGCGATGTCGCACAGCACGTCGATGTCGCCGATGTCGCGGCCCTCGTTGAAATAGGCGCGGAACAGGGCGGTCACGACGGGGGTCTGGCGTCCCTCGATCCCGGCCCAGTGGATCAGCCGGTGCGCGTTCATGGTGTTGGGCGTGCGTTCGATGGCCGCGAAGTCGATGTTCAGCCCGGCTTTCTCGGCGGCGTCGACCACCGGGGCATAGGCGCGCAGCGCGCCGTCCTTGCCGCCGAATTTCGTCTCGAGGTATTCGCGCCGGCCCATGCCGGCCTCGGGCATGTCGGGGTTCAGCTGGAAGGGGTGCCATTCGATTTCGAACGGGTGGTCGGGGTGCTTTTCCAGCGCCCGGTCGAGGTTGGCCTTGCCGATATAGCACCACGGGCAGATCGGATCGGACAGGATATCAAGCTTGACCATGGGTCGCCTCGTAGGTTTCACGCAGGCAGCGGCGCAGGAGCTTGCCGTTGGCCCCCTTGGGCAGCGCGTCGACGGGGTGGTAGATGCGGGGGCACTTGTACTTTGCAAGGCTCCGGGCTGCAAACCGGTTCAGATCTTCCGGTTCAAGCCCCTGATCGGAAACGAAAAACAGCGCGATGACCGTCGTGTCCTGTTTCACCCGCACCTCGACGGCGGCGCATTCGGCAATCGCCGGATGCGCGTTCATGACCGTTTCCACCTCGATCGGCGAAACCCGGTAGCCGCCGGCGTTCATCATGTCGTCACCGCGGCCCAGATAGGCCAGCGCGCCGTCCGGAGCCATCGACACCGTGTCGCCGGTCAGGAACCACTCGCCCCGCATCCGCGCCTCGGCCTCGCCGGGCGCGTTCCAGTAGCCCAGCATCAGCCCGGGGTCGCGGCGCGAGACCGCCAGAATGCCCGGCTGATCATGGTCCACCGGGCCGGCCGCGCCCAGCACCGCCACGCGGCGGCCGGGCTGGGGATAGCCCAACGTGCCCTCCGGCGCCGGGCGGTCGGGGCAGCCGGACACGAAGGTGGAACATTCCGACATGCCATAGGCCTCGTGGATCGGGGTGCCGGTGGCGGTTTCCCATGCATGCCGGATGGTTGCGGGGAGCTTCTCACCCGCCGACAGGCCGTGGCGCAGGGATGGCATCGCGGAAAGGCCCGCGCGCAGAAGCTGGCGGTAGACGCCGGGCGCGGCGGCGAAGACGGTCGCCCGATGTGAGGCGATGAGCCGCGGCAGGTCAATCGCGGCAAGGCCCTTGCCGGGGATCAGCGCGGTGGCGCCGATGGCCCAGGGGTCCATCAGCCCGGTTCCCAGCGTGTAGGTCCAGTTGAATGCCCCGGCATGCAGCAGGCGGTCGTTGTCGCGCAGGCCGTACCAGCCGTCCCACATCATGCGCCGCGCCCAGATCGCGCGATGCGCATGGGCAACGGGGCGGGGTCTGCCGGAGGTGCCGGACGTGTAGATGATGTAGGCCGGGCGGTCCGGATCGCCGAGCGCGTAGTCGGCGGGCGGCAGGTCGCGCCAGGCCCAGAGATCGCCGGTGAACAGCACCGGGCAGGGGGGCGGGTCGGGCAGGGCAAGGCCGGGTTCGGCCACGATCAGAGCGGGGGACAGTTCGGCGGCGATGGCGGTGACCTCGGCCGCCGTCAGCTGCGACGAGGTCGGCACCGGGATCAGCCCGGCGGCGATGGCGCCGAGATAGGTGATCGGGAAGTCGACCTGGTTGCCCAGGCGCATCAAGACGATGCCGCCGGGGGCCAGGCCGCGGCGCCGGAACCCGGTGGCAGTGCCGCGGACAGCGGCCTCGAGCCGCGCGTAGCTCCAGCGATCGGCAGTGTCGGCGGTGACCACAGACAGGGCGGTCTTGTCGGCCAGCACGGCGGCCCGGCCCAGCACGTAGGCGGCCAGGTTGAACGGCGCGGGGCAGGGCGGCGGCGGCCCCTGGTCGAAGATCGCGGGCATTTCCAAGGGCTACGCCGCGGGCCACGGCGGCGCAAGCGTCAGGGGCGAAACAGGCGCGCGGCGGCGGCGGCGGCCAGGGCGGCGCCGACAAGCTGGCTGAGGATGAAGAACGGGGCATGCGCCGGCGCGATGCCGGCGAAGGTATCGGTGAAGCTGCGGGCCACGGTGACTGCGGGGTTGGCGAAGCTGGTCGAGGCGGTGAACCAGTATGCCCCGGTGATGTAGAGCGCGACCAGCGTCGGCACCGCCTGCGGCGCGTGGCGCAGGCCGCCGAAGATCACGAAGACCAGCCCGAAAGTCGCGACCACCTCGGCCAGCCATTGCGCGGGGCCGGTGCGGGCCGTCTGGCTGACTTGCAGAACGTCGAGGTCGAACATCAGGTGCGCGAGCCAGACACCGAGGATGCCGCCGGCGATCTGCACCGCGACATAGGCCAGCGCCTCGCGCCGGCCGGATTGGCCGCGCAGGTGAAAGGCCAGCGTCACGGCGGGGTTGAAATGCGCGCCCGAGATCGGACCGAGTATGGTGATGCCGACATAAAGGACGCAACCGGTGGCGATGGCATTGGCCAGAAGCGCCACGGCGATGTTGCCGCCCGCCAGCGCCTCGCCCATGATGCCCGATCCGACGACGCCGATCAGCAGGAACAGGGTACCGATGAACTCGGCCAGCAGCCGGTGGGTCATCGGGTCGCGCCGATCCGGGTCAGCGCGCCGGTCAGGGCGGCCGTGTCGAGGGTTTCGAGCGGTTCCCGCAGCAGCCGCGCGGCGCGGCGTTCCAGAATGTCATAGGCAGTGCGAAACGCGGTTGGCCAGTCCTGCTCCGGGGCGGCGGCCGGATCCTCGACGCCCCAATGGGCGCGCACCGGGGCGCCGGGCCAGACCGGGCAGTTTTCGGCCGCCGCCGACCCGCAGACGGTGATCACCGCGTCCATCACCGGCGCGCCATTGCCGGCGAAAACGTCCCAGCTCTTGGATCGCAATTGATCGGTGTCGTAGCCCTCGGCCTGAAGCAGGCGCCGTGCGGCGGGATGCACCCGGCCGGCAGGGCGGGAGCCTGCGGAGAACGCGGCGATCCGGCCGCCGGAATGGCGGTTCAGGATCGCTTCGAGCAGGATCGACCGGGCGGAATTGCCCGTGCAAAGGACGAGCACGTTCATGGCCGCGGCCTTTCCGCACGCAGGTAACGGTTTCATGACGGCGGCCTCGCCGAGGCGGGACCGGCGCTAGAACGTACGATCCAGCGCGCGCCCCGCATTGGATATGTCCTGACCCGCGCCCTTGACGGTTTCGC
>JAHELH010000242.1 GCA_024644285.1 Paracoccaceae bacterium
TCGCGGCGTCGGACTGTTCCAGCGCTGGCACAAAGCTGAGGACCACGCCGCCGAGCAGCAGGCCGACACCGAGCAATAGCGACTGCTTCTTGCGGTTTTCGGGAATGCTCAGGTGGGCGGATACCTTGCTCGCCACGGACATCAGCAGAAAGAATATCCCTGCCACCACCAATATTGTCGGAACCGGCGTATCCGCCACCGCCTTGATAATGTCATTCATCGCAATGCCCCCACACGCTTAAATCAGGCAATGCCGCGCGGCAAATTCCAGCACGCGGCGCAAAGGGCATTCTGCACCAACGCGAAGAAAGGTCAACATTTCTACTGAAAGGCGAGCGGGCGCGCCGACATCCTTAACCGGGATCGCCAACCGCGCCGGGCGACCGCGCTACATGTTCGGATAGTTCGGCCCGTCGCCGCCCTGGGGCACCGTCCACTTGATGTTCTGGCTGGGATCCTTGATGTCGCAGGTCTTGCAGTGGACGCAGTTCTGGAAGTTGATGACGAATTTCGCGTCACCGCCCTCCTCGACCACCTCGTAGACGCCCGCCGGGCAATAGCGCTGCGCCGGCTCGGCATAGCGCGGCAGGTTGACCTCGATCGGGATGTCCGGATCCAGCAGTTTCAGATGCGCGGGCTGGCTTTCCTCGTGGTTGGTGAAGCTGAAGGCGACGTTGGTCAGGCGGTCGAAGCTGAGCGTGCCGTCGGGTTTCGGGTAATCGATGGGCTGGTGCTGGTCCGCGGTCCCGGTGGCCTCGGCGTCGGATTTCTTGTGGCCGAGCGTGCCCAGCAGCGAAAAGCCCAGCGTGTTGGTCCACATGTCGAGCCCGCCGACGGCCAGCGAGGCGAAAAGGCCGTAGCGCGACCAGAGCGGCTTGACGTTGCGCACCCGCTTGAGATCCTTGCCGATGGGGCCGGAGCGCAGTTCGGCGTCGTAATCGGTCAGTTCGTCAGAGGCGCGCCCGGCCTTGAGCGCCGCATGCGCGGCCTCGGCGGCTGCCTTGCCCGACAGCATCGCGTTGTGGTTGCCCTTGATACGCGGCACGTTGACCAGCCCGACCGAGCAGCCCAGAAGCGCCACGCCCGGCGCCACCGCCTTCGGCATCGACTGCCAGCCGCCCTCGGAGATCGCGCGCGCGCCGTAGGCCACGCGCTTGCCGCCCTTCAGAAGCTCGGCCACCATCGGATGGTGCTTGAAGCGCTGGAATTCGTGGTAGGGCGACAGGTACGGGTTGGCATAGTTCAGGTGGACGACGAAGCCGACATAGACCTGATTGTTTTCAAGGTGATAGATGAAGCTGCCGCCGCCGGCGTTCTTGCCCAGCGGCCAGCCCATCGTGTGGGTGACCTCGCCCTCGTTGTGCTTGTCGGGGTCGATCTCCCAAATCTCCTTCATGCCGAGGCCGTATTTCTGCGGCTCCGCGTCCCTGGCCAGGTCGTACTTGGCGATGACCTCCTTCGACAGCGAGCCGCGCACGCCCTCGGCCAGCATGACGTATTTGCCGTGCAGTTCCATGCCGGGCTCGTATTGCGGGCCCGGCGTGCCGTCGGATTGCAGGCCCATCTCGCCGGCGACGACGCCCTTGACCTCGCCGGTCTCGCCGTAGACCAGCTCGGAGCAGGCCATGCCGGGGAAGATTTCGACGCCCAAGCCTTCGGCCTGCTCGGCCATCCAGCGGCAGACATTGCCCATCGAGACGATGTAATTGCCGTGGTTCGACATCAGCGGCGGCATCGGCCAGTTCGGGACGCGCACGCGGCCGGCCTCGCCCAGCATGTAGAAATTATCCTGCTTGACCGGCACGTTGAGCGGCGCGCCCTTGTCCTTCCAGTCAGGGATCAGCGCGTCGAGGCCGCAGGGATCCAGCACCGCGCCCGACAGGATGTGCGCGCCGACCTCCGAGCCCTTTTCCAAGAGCACCACCTGGCAATCGGGGTCGAGCTGCTTCAGCCGGATCGCGGCCGACAGGCCGGCCGGCCCGCCGCCGACGATGACCACGTCGTATTCCATGCTTTCGCGCTCGATCTCGGCCATGCCAAACACTCCAGTTTCGTCGCAGGACAGGTAAAGCCGCCTGCCGGGCGCGTCAATTGCGACACTGCGTTACCGCGCCGGGGCAAACCGGGCCTGCCGGCACGGGCGCCGCGAAGCGAAGCCGGCAACGCCCGATCCGCAGGTATTTGCGATCCGGATGACCCCGCTGCGCCCCGGGTTCGGCGACCCGGCGCTTGCCCGCTTGACTTTCGGCGAACGGCCCGCGACTTAGAGCCCTTATCGGTTTCTCCGAATGGTTGCCTGACGGACCGCCCAATATGGACAAGATACCACTGACACGCGGCGGCTACGCCGCGCTGAACGCCGAATTGAAGACGCTGAAATCGGTGGAGCGGCCGGCCGTGATCCGCGCCATCGCCGAGGCGCGCGAGCATGGCGATCTGTCGGAGAATGCCGAATATCACGCCGCGCGCGAGAAGCAGGGATTCATCGAGACCCGGATCAAGGAGCTGGAGTCGATCATCGGCCGCGCCGACGTGATCGACCCCGAACGGCTGAACGGGTCGATCAAGTTCGGCGCGACCGTGACGCTGGTCGACGAAGACACCGAGGAAGAGAAGGTCTACCAGATCGTCGGCGAGCCCGAGGCCGACATCTCGAACGGCAAGCTCAACGTCGCCTCGCCGCTGGCCCGCGCGCTGATCGGCAAGGAAGAGGGCGACAGCATCGAGGTGCGCACGCCGGGCGGCGAAAAGGCCTATGAGGTCCTCAGCATTAGCTATAAATAGGGGCGGGTTCCGCCGACCGACCGGTACGATGAATATAGCAAAGCCGAAATCCAAGCAGCCGTCGATGGATCTGGGGATCTATCGCCGCAACGAAGAACCGGCCCGGATCACCGGAACCGAGATTGTGGCCGTGGCCCTGTCGGCGCTGTGGATCCTGGTGGTGACGGGGTTCCTGCTGTTCGGGCGCGATTCCGGCGGCTCGCCGCTGGACAGCCTGAGCTTCGTGATGACGCTGCTGGCGGTGTTCCTGCCGGTGGCGCTGATCTGGGTGGCCGCCACGGCGACGCGCAGCAGCCGCGAGATGCGCGAGGACACGGCCCGCCTGCAGGCCGCCATCGACGCCCTGCGCCAGACCTACATCCAGTCGCAGCAGCCGGGCGCAGGGGGCGTCAAGCCGGCGGTGGAGAAAAAGCTCGAAGAAATCGCCGCGGCCCAGCGCAAGACCGAGGACGCGATCGCCACCTTCACCTCGATCCGGCCCGACCTGCCGCCCGCCGGACCGCCCAAGGCGGCGATGCCGCAGCCCGGCGTGGCCGAGGAACAGGGATCGCTGGCGCTCGGCGGATCGGCCGAGACGCCGCCCAATCCCGTCAACGTGCCCGATTTCATCCGCGCCCTGAACTTCCCCGAAAGCGCCGAGGACAAGGAGGGTTTCCGCGCGCTGCGCCGTGCGCTGCAGGACCGCCAGACCGCGCAGCTGGTGCAGGCCAGCCAGGACGTGCTGACGCTGCTCAGCCAGGACGGCATCTACATGGACGACCTGCGCCCCGACCGCGCGCGACCCGAGATCTGGCGCAAGTTCGCGCGCGGCGAGCGCGGGCGGACCATTGCAGGGCTGGGCGGGGTGCGCGACCGGTCATGCCTGGCGCTGGCGGCCGGCCGGATGCGGCAGGACCCGATCTTCCGCGATTCGGCGCATCACTTCCTGCGCAAGTTCGACCAGACGCTCGCCGCCTTCGAGACGCATGCCAGCGACGCCGACATTGCCGCGCTGTCCGACACGCGCACCGCCCGGGCCTTCATGCTGCTGGGCCGGGTGGCGGGCATTTTCGACTGAGCGCGCCGCGCCCATTCGTCAGAGATCGAGCGACCCGGCGACGGACGCTGCCGCGTCGCGCAGCGCCGCTTCGGCGCCGATTCCGAGGATCCAGGCCTCTTCGGCCAGATCCGGCCCCTCGGCGGCGTCGAGCGCGGCCTGCATTTGCCCCCGGGCCTGCAATTCGGAGA
>JAHELH010000243.1:0-2352 GCA_024644285.1 Paracoccaceae bacterium
GCCGCAGCCAGTACGGCGAGGTGTCCGAGGCGATCTTCCTGACCCAGGGCTTCGTCTACGACAGCGCCGAACAGGCCGAGGCGCGGTTCATCGAGGCCGGCGAGGACGAGTTCATCTATGCACGCTACGGCAACCCGACGGTGCGCATGTTCGAGGACCGCGTCGCGGCATTGGAAGGCGCCGAGGACGCCTTTGCCACCGCCAGCGGCATGGCCGCAGTCAACGCGGCGCTGACGGCGATGCTGAAGGCGGGCGATCACGTGGTCTCGGCGCGGGCGCTGTTCGGCTCGTGCCTTTACATCCTCGAAGAGGTGCTGGCGCGGTTCGGGGTCGAAGTCACCTTTGTCGACGGCACCGACAACGAGGCCTGGGCGCGCGCCATCCGGCCCGACACGAAAGCTGTGTTCCTGGAGGCGCTGTCGAACCCGACGCTGGAGGTCATCGACATCGAGGCGGTGGCGAGGCTGGCGCACGAGGTGGGCGCGACGGTGATCGTCGACAACGTCTTTGCCACGCCGATCTACAGCCGCGCCTTCGAACTGGGCGCCGATGTCGTGGTCTATTCCACCACCAAGCATATCGACGGGCAGGGGCGCTGTCTGGGCGGCGTCGTGCTGGGCCGCCGCGAGTATATCCGCAAGGTGCTGGAGCCTTATCTGAAGCATACCGGGGGCGCGATGAGCCCGTTCAACGCCTGGGTGATGCTGAAGGGGATCGAGACGTTGGATCTGCGGGTGCGCGCGATGACCGACAGCGCCACGCGGATCGCCGAGGCGCTGCAGGGCCATCCGAAGCTGCGCAACGTGATCTTTCCGCACCTGCCCGGCCATCCACAATACGACCTGGCGCGGCGGGTGATGGAGCGCGGTGGCACGATGCTGTCGCTGGACATCGAGGGTGGGCAGGCGGCGGCGTTCCGGGTGCTCAACGCGCTGAAGATCCTCACGATTTCCAACAACCTGGGCGACGCGAAAAGCATCGTGACCCATCCTACCACAACGACGCATCAGCGCCTGACCGACGAACAGCGCGCGGCGCTGGGGATCACGCCGGGGCTGATCCGGATCAGCGTGGGCATCGAGGATACCGATGACTTGCTCGCCGACCTGACCCAGGCGCTGGAGCAGGCGTAAGACGCCCGACCGGTGGCGGCCCGCGGGCGCTACCGACTGCGAGGTTGAGATGCGCAGGAACATCCTTGGTTCTGTCCGATCCAATGCGCGCAGGCGGTTGCGGTCATGGGCATAACGGTGCGCGACTACCGGCCCGCAGATGCCGAAGCGCTGGGCGCGATCTACACCCGCGCCGTGCGCGAAGGGACGCGGGGCCATTACGACGCGCGCCAGCGCCGGGTCTGGGCCGAGTACTGGCCCGGCGGCGGGTCCTGGGAGGACCGGCTGGGCGGCTTCCGCACCTGGGTAGCCGAGGCGGACGGCGCGCCGGTGGGCTTCATGTCGCTGGGGCAGGGCGGGCACCTGGAACTGGCCTTCGTGCTGCCGGACTGGATGGGGCGCGGGGTAGCCGACGCGCTTTACGACGCGCTGGAGGCGGAGGCGCGGGCGCGGGGGCTCACCCGGCTGGATACTGAGGCCAGTCACCTTGCGCGGCGCTTCTTCCTGCGCCGCGGCTGGCGCGAGATTGCGCGGCAGGACAAGCTGCATGCCGGCGTCATCCTGACGAATTACCGCATGGAAAAGCGCCTGCCGGGCTGACCCCGCCACGCAGCTGCGCCTTACCCGGCGATACCTACCGCAGGACGGCTGTCGCGGACGACGATGACCACGAGGTAGACCGACAGCACGGCGGCGAAGAAGCACCAGACCGAGATGAACGCATAGGCGAAGAAAGCGTAGGTCACGACCAGCGAGGCGCAGACCAGCGCTCCGAAGACCCGTATCCGCCGGTCAGATGACAACAAGAGCGCGCCCACCACGAGCGCGGCATAGACCATCCGCAGCGCGAAGCGGCCGACGTAGCCGTCGTAGATCAGGGTCGTGCTGTATTCCAGGGACCGGTTGACAAGGATGATGTCCAGCCAGTCGCCGATCAGAAGCGAGGGCAGGGATACGGAGAGCCCGTAAAGCAGGCCCAATAGCGTAAGCACGCCCACCGCGCGCCGGCGCGTCGGAACAGTCTCGATCATCCAGACAGATAACGGCACCCAGGTGAGCCAGAACAGATGCGAGAAGAACAGAAAGCCCCGCCCGGCAATGGCGATCGTCGCCTCGGACCCGCCGGCGACGCCCAGCCACACGATCCCCTCGAAGGCCTGCTGGACACCGAAGGCCAGCGGGTAGGCCGCGAACGGCAACCACTCGGGATTGGCGCGCCGTGCGGTGGCCATGGCGTAAA
>JAHELH010000243.1:2452-3979 GCA_024644285.1 Paracoccaceae bacterium
ACTGGGCCGCCCGGGCCGACGCGTCCGAGGTCGAGACGCTCGATCCGGCTATCGCCCGCCTGCTGCCGACGGCGCCGGAGACCGGCTATCCCGCCCTGTCCCGCGCCTACCCCGAGGATTTCGGGGTAGACGAGGCCTACAAGGCGACGTTGCCCGACCTGCAGAATGGCCCGACCAGCCTGATCCGCGGCTCTCGCGCGGTGATCCAGCACGTGGGCATCTCGAATTTCCGCCTGCCGATCCGTTTCCATACCCGCGACAACGGCGATCTGACGCTGGAGACCAGCGTGACCGGCACCGTCAGCCTTGAGGCCGAGAAGAAGGGCATCAACATGTCGCGCATCATGCGCAGCTTCTACGCCCATGCCGAAGAGACGTTCAGCTTTCAGGTGATCGAACGGGCGCTCGACGCCTACAAGAGCGACCTGGAAAGCTTCGATGCGCGCATCCAGATGCGGTTTTCCTTCCCGATGAAGATGCGCAGCCTGCGCTCTGGCCTGTCGGGCTACCAGTATTACGACATCGCGCTGGAGCTGGTGGAAAAGGCCGGCGTGCGCAAGCGGATCATCCATCTGGACTACGTCTATTCCTCGACATGCCCCTGCTCGCTGGAACTCAGCGAGCATGCACGCCAAACCCGGGGCCAGCTGGCCACGCCGCATTCGCAGCGCTCGGTCGCGCGGATTTCGGTGGAGATCGCCGAGGGCGAGGGCTGCCTGTGGTTCGAGGACATCATCGACATGTGCCGCGAAGCGGTGCCGACCGAGACGCAGGTGATGGTCAAGCGCGAGGACGAGCAGGCATTCGCCGAACTGAACGCGGCCAACCCGATCTTCGTCGAGGACGCGGCGCGGCTGTTCTGCCAGCAGCTGGAACGCGACCCGAGGGTTGGCGATTTCAGGGTGATCGCGAGCCACCAGGAAAGCCTGCACAGCCATGACGCCGTCAGTGTGCTGACCGAGGGCGAGACCTTCGCCAGCGACAGCCTCGATCCCAAGCTGTTCGGCACCCTGTTCCACGTCGGCTGAGCGAACAGGTCAGTAGAGCCAGCGCCTGCGCGTTCTTTGCCTTGACCCGCCACAAACCGATCTGGTCCCCGCCTTCGCCGTTGACGGGCGATCCCGCCACAGGACGGCGCGAGTTGAGGCGGCCCCGCGCTTTGGCTTGACAGGCTGGCGCGCCGGATCCAACCCTGCGGCCCATGTACGACCTGCGCCCTGTGGGATACGTGTCCGGCCTTCTCGTTGCCGTCCTCGGGGCGACCATGTTGCTGCCGATGTTCGTCGATCTCTACTATGACCGGCCGCATTGGCGCGTCTTCCTGGAAGCATCGATCCTGACCTCGGTCACCGGCGCGCTGATCGCGCTGGCCTGCGCCAACGGCGTGCGGTCCCGGCTGACCATCCAGCAGACCTTTCTGCTGGCCACCGGCGTCTGGCTGGTGCTGCCGATCTTCGGCGCGATCCCGTTCCTGCTGGGCCCGCCGAACGCCCGCGTGGTCGACGCGTTCTTCGAGGCGATGTCGGG
>JAHELH010000025.1 GCA_024644285.1 Paracoccaceae bacterium
CGGAATCGGATATCATGCGCGCCATGCTGAACCGGCGTCACCTCATATTCGGCCTGGGGGTGCTGGTCTTGCCCCTGCGCCCATCCAAGGCGCTCGCGCAGACCCGCGCGATCCTTTCGGCGACCGAGGCCCACGAGGGGCTGCTGGACGACAGCCTGCGCGTGATCGACGTCCGCAGGCGCGAGGAATGGCGCGAGACCGGCGTGGGCGCCCGCGTGTGGCCGATCAGCATGCACGAGGATCGCTTTCCCGAGCGCCTGTTCGCCGCGAAGGCCCTGGCCGGGGACCGCCAGGTCGGTCTGATTTGCGCGGTCGGCGGCCGGTCCGGGGCGCTACTGCAAGCGCTCAGGCGGGCGGGATACCGGGGATATGCGGATATCTCCGAGGGCATGCTGGGCTCGCGGCGGGGGCCCGGCTGGCTGGCGAGGGGCCTGCCCATCGTGCCGATGGACGCGGCGCTCGCCGCACTGCCGGCGGAACTCGCCTAGCAACGGATATGCGCCCCCGGAAGGGCGGCCAGGACCCGGCCCCGGCCCCCGGTCACAGCCCCAGGTCGCGCCACCTTGCGGTGATGCCGGCAACCTCGGCCGCATCCAGACGCCAGACGACGCCGGTCCCGCCGAGCACGGCCACCGCGTCGTGCGGCTCTCCGTCGACGCCGGACCCCAGGATGCAAAGGATCGGCGCGAACCCGACCGGGTCATCGGCAACCTGGAACCGCGCGACGTCCTCGGCGTCCCAGCGGTCGCGCCAGGCGGTATCGGTGACCGGCTCTGACGCCGCGGCCTGCTTGCCGCCCTCGTACCTGATCCAGGCGCTGGACAGGGCGTTCAGTTCCGCCACGAAAGCCTCGAACGCATGCTGCAGGTTCGCGTCGGTGCGGTCGTCGAGGTCGACCGAGAAGGCGCCCGCCAGCGCAGCGGCGGCGACTCCGGTCTGCGCCCGATCGCCCTCTTGCGGCAACTGCTCGCTGTGGACCCAGACCTCGCGATCGCCCGGTTGAAACGCGCGCAGCAGATCGCCGATCGCATCGATGTCGATATCCGATGCATGCACCAGTTGCTGGCCCAGCAACGCGCCCGCCGGACCGGAGCCGGCCACGCTGGCAGAGACGATCCGCCGAAGTCTGCGGTTGCCCGCCTCGACCCGCAATTCCTGCCCCTGATCGTTGCGGAAGCTCAACTCGCGCGGAAGCTGGGTCTCGTCGATTTCGCGCAGGACCGCCGCCAGCGGGTCCCGGTCGAGCGGGCGGCCGATCCGACGCCAGCCGTCGCGGTCCGTCGCTTCCGCCGCGCCCAGCTTGAGCAGCTTGCCTATCAGACCTCGATTGTCGCTCACTGCATCTGGCTTTCGGATCCTCTTTGCGGCTTTCTTAATCGTTCGCGCCGATGTCGGGCAATACGCGACGTGCGGCCGCGATGGTCTCGTCGACCCGCGTGTCGGGCGCGCACGCACAACACAGCGCCTCGTTCGGTTCGGCTTGGGACCGCACGAAGACCGTCGTCTCGGTCGCCGAAAGCCGGATCGCGGTCTGCGGCAAGACCGTACCGTCCCCGGGCAGGCCCTGCAGCGGATCGTCTTCCGGAAGCCGCAGCAGGTCCGATGCCAGCGCCCCCAGCATGTCCAGCCGCTCCTGGCGCTGCTTGGACGCCGCACTGACCGACAGCACCATGCTTGCCTGCAGGTCGATGAAGGCAACCAGGTTGCAACCGGAAATCGCGTTCCGGCATTCTTCGAGATGTTCCGCCGCGCTCATTTGCTGCCCTCACGATCCGCCTTGCCCACTGCAATGCTCTGTCAGCGGCAGGGGATGCAAGCGTTTTAACGCGGCAAGATCCGGCGAATGCGCCGCGGCGGCGGACGCTGCCGGCCTCGGATGCTGCCCCTCCGGCTGCGCCGCGCCCGCACCGGCGCGCGGGTCAGAATATCGGCGAGGGGGTCTCGGACGGTTCCGGCCGCTGCGGCCGCGGAGAGCGCGCCGCCTTGCGGACGATGCGCTGCGGCACGATCCGGGCCTGATCGTCGCACTCGATCTTGGCCGGCTCGCGTTTCGTCAGGATCGAATTCGCGGCGGCACAGTCCAGGTCCGGCTCGGACGTTGTCGGTTCGGGCGCGTTTTCGGCAGGGCCGGCGACCGGAGCAGCTGCGGCGGTCTCGAAACCCCGCGGCGCATCGAAGGACGCCGTTAGTGGTGCCGTGCCATTGGCCTTGGCCAGGTTCTCGATCAACTCGATCATCGCGACGGCGAAGGCTTCCGCTCCGCTCTGCTGCCAGCGCGCGTGGTCGTCGCCCGCGTCGATGGCATCGGTCAGCGAAATCGGGATCACGCCGCAGAACAGGCCCGCGACCTCTTTCTCGACCCGCCGCAGCACGCGCTTCCGGTCACGGTCGCTGGTGATCTTGTCGATCCGGGTCAGCAAGAGCAGGCTCTTTTGGTACAGGCCGGCATCGACAGAATTCCACACCGCCGCCTCGCTTTGACGCCAGGCCTGGGTCGCGTGGGTGCACCAGATCACGCCGTCGGCAAGAGGCATGGCGCGTTCCCAGACCTCGCTGGACATGTTCGGGTCGGAAATGCCCGGCATGTCGATCAGGTCGCACAATTCCAGCGCGTCGGACTTGTGGAACACCCGCAGGCACAAGGTCTCTTCCAGCGAGAGGTCCGAGAGATCGCCGAAGTCGAAAGGCTCCTCGCTGCCATCCACCTTGATCAGGTACGGGTCCGCGTCGCCGTAGGAAATCCAGACCGGGGGCAGCTGCGTCGCCGTGACCTTGACGGGAAGAACGGGTGTGCCGATCAGCAGGTTGGACAGCGTGCTCTTTCCGGCGCTGAATTCGCCCATGATCGCGAAGCGCGGCTTTTGTGCCTCTTGGGGTTCGCTCTCTTCTGCCTGAGGCCCGAACACCGGTTCAATCGTTGGCTCGAAGTCGGTCATCGTAATCTTTCCGCTCTTTTCAGGCTGCGAATTTGTTGAGGGATTCAGTGACGTTACTCAGTACGGCCGCGCGATCCTTCTGACAGGACACGCCGAATATGGCGGCGAGATCGTCGTCGTCCATGTCGCCCTGCTCGGCGATGTTGGCAAGGATCGAGTACTGCTCTTTCAGAAAGTCGGTGAGGACGGTGTTGACCGCCTCGCGGATCGACACGGCGTGATCGCGTTTCAAACCGCTGGTGATCGGATCGGTTTCGGCGCGGATCAGTTCGGCGAATTCCTGCGCAAACGCTTCGTAGCCGCGGCGGCGGCGCCACCAGCGCGACCACCAGTTCGCCTGCAGATCGAGGGCGATCGTCTGCCCCAGCAGGACAGGCGACGGGGTTCGCGGTGGCTTGGGAGGCTCTATCCTGAACTCTGGATCGTCGGTCAGGCCGTACTTCCTGTACAGTCCCGTGATGTCGCCCGCCATCGCGTCGAGCACCTTCCTCGCCGAATCCTGCGTTCGCTTGGAGAACAGCTGATAGGCCGATCTCAGCAGCACGCGCAGACCGGTGGGGTCGTATTTCCACACCGTCGATTCGCCGTAGACCTCCAGGTGCTCGATCAGCGACGCGGTGGCGCGCTCCAGGAAGCTTTGGTGCGACCGGTCAACGCGCGTTCCGAAATCCGAGATCAGCTTTTCGAACTCGCTTTTCAGCGCCTGCTGTCCGGCCTGGCCGATGCCCTGGAAATCCATTTCGACCGATTTGACATCGATCTGCTGGCGCGGGGCGCCGCTGCTGCGCAACGACAACATGTTGGTGGACGCCTGGAGACTGCTTGCCAGGCTTCGCGCGCTTCGCGCGACGGCGTCGACCATCTCGCGGCCGACACCTTCCTCGATCCGCTCGGACAATGCCCGGTACAGCGCCGGTACGCCCGAAAGCTCCCAGATGATGGCCTCGTTCGTCTCGGGGCAGGCCCGGCCCTTCAACGCCTCCTCGGCCCAGTTCAGAAGCGCGTCCGCGCTGTCCTTCGGCATGCCGTCGAGCGACATTCCCAGCGCGCTGTTGGCCCAAAAGGCGCTGCCGAAGATGATCTGCGCATCCTCGGGGCCGTGATGCGCCCGCAAAGTCGCGCGGATGCTGTCGCGGATCTCGGCAACCTGCCGGGCCGGGTCGGAAAGCTCGTCGATGCGGTTGACGAAGATGACCACTTCGCGGGATTTCACGTTCGCGATCAGCCGGATAAGCGCCATGTCGACGGAGGACAGCGCCTGGTGCGCTGACAGCACGACCACGCAGATCCGGCTGTCACGGATCGATCGGATGGTGATCTGCTCGCGCATCATGAAGGTGTCGTTGACGCCCGGCGTGTCCCGGATGCACAGCCCGAGCGGAAGCTCGGGCCGTTGCATGAAAATGTCGGCGGACTTGGTGATGTCCGCGAAACGCCCCTGCGTCTGCGAGGTGTTGGTGTCTTCCTCGAAATCGTCGCCGAGGCACACGTAGCGCTCGACGAGCTGGCTGTCGAAATAGCCGTAATCGTGCGTCTGCCCGAGCAAAAGCTCGAACTTTCGGCCCAGGCGCGCCCGGGACTTTTCCTGCATGTCCGCGATTTGCCGGCGCACCTTCTCGACCTCGTCATCGGCGCCGGCGCGGCCCGCCAGCTCACCCATGCGTCCGCCGTTCAGAACCAGCCGGTCCCATTCGGTGCGGTCGAAAAAGGTAAAGCTCGCGCGGTTGTCCGAGGCTTTTGCGCACGGGTCGAGATGCAGCGAGGTGACGACCGAGGTCCAGGGATTGACATCGGCCGGCAGCAATTCCGGCCAGCCGACCATGGCGTTCACAAGCGATGTCTTGCCGGCCTTGACCTGCCCGATCATCGTGACGCTGGGCTCCAGCGACAAAAGCTTCTGCTTCAGCGCGGCGGCCTTGCGCGCGGTGGTCTTGTCGCCGATTTTCGCAATATCCTCCAGCGCGGCCCGCACTTCCGCCGACCGCGACAGCAGGGGCGCCAGCCCCTCGAACCCGTCCTTGACGAGGTCCGAATATCGCCCTGCAATCTCGGCTTCCGGCGCTACAATTTCAGTTACTGCGTTCATTTTGACATGCTCTGTGACCGGCGCGCGCATCCCCGGAGATCAATTCGGACATACGTGGCACCGATGCCTTCTCGGTATTGCCCCCGAGGCACCATTCCCGCGTAAGATGGTTTTTCTAGGGCAGATCGCGGACAATTGCTGGCGGCATTGCGTTCTATGCCGCCAGGTCGACCTCGATTTCTCGCTTAAGCTGCAAGAGCGCCGAGACGGCATGGTCCGCCGCACCGTCGCCTTTCTCAAGCTGTAACAGGACGATCAGGTCGCTGGCCTGAAGCGCGGGTCCGTGAAACCGGTCCTCGGCAGGCAGTGTTTCGACCACCTCCTCGATGGTCCCGACGCAGCGGTCCAGCACGGCTTCGGCCAGGTTGTCGCCGAGGACGTTCCAATCGGACAGAACCCCGCGCGCGCAGCCGCGCAGCGCATCCAGGGCGGCGCTTCGGGCCTGCCCGGCATCCCCGGCGGCATTCTCCTGATCGGCAAGGGCGACTTGCTCAAGCTGCAGTTTGGGCGGTTCCTCGACTGCAGCGGGCGTCTCTTCCTGTTCGGCTTGCGCCGATCCGCTCTTCGCCGGTTCCGAGGACCGAGCGCGCGGCCGCGGCGTTTCTTTCGGCTCGAAGCGGTTGAGGAACATCAACGCACCGTCAAGATCGGCCTGGCCAGCCAGGCTGACATGGCGCTTCAGCGCGCGCAGCAGGGCGTCGCAGCCATGGCCGTCGGCCTCGCTGCCCTTTTCGCCGGCTGGCCCCGCCGCCAATGCCGAAACCGCGAAGAAGGCGTGGAACGCTGCGTCCACCACGGGCTGCAACGCCGAGGCGCGCGCGTCGCGCGCTTCGTCCTGCATTTCGTCGGTCCGGTTCAGCACCAGATAGGCGTGATCGCGCAATTCCACGGGCGTCTTCGACCAGGCGGCCTGTTCATCGGGCCCGAACTCGGTGGTCACCCAGATCGCGATGTCGGTGCGCGTCGCGGCCCACCGGGTCGCCGCCGCAAGCTCGGCCGGAGTTCCGTCGGTGACAACCTCGAGCAGGCTGAAATCGCGCAGCCCCTCGAGCGGAGCCCGGGCCTCGACATAGGCCGGGGCAAGTCCTTCCAGCGCCGGAAAATCAAGACCGTCCAGCGTCCGGACCGACCGGTCACCCAGCGTGACGCTGAGTTGCGCTGTTTCACCAAAGCGCAGCATCGTCGTCGGCAGCATTTGCCCGCTGGGCAATACCTGCGCGCCGGCCAGTACGTTGCACAAGGTCGACTTGCCCACCCCTTCGGGTCCAAGCACGGTGACCCGCACCTGCGACGACAGCCGCTTGGCAAGCGTCGCTGCGGTTTTCCGCGCCCATTCGGGCAAACGGCCCGAGGCCTGCAGCCGCTCAAGGCGCTCGATCACGTCCTTGGCGGGCTGCGCCTTGCTCATCGCAGCGCCCCGGAATTGAGAACCCGCATCCAGCCGCGCAGCAGTGAGGACCACGCGCGGCGCGGCTTTGCGGCTTTTTCCCGCATCGCCGGAACGGGGGCTTCCGGTTCGGCCGCTTCTTTTTGCGGTTCCGGCGAGGCGGGCGCCTTGCTCGGTTCCGGCGAGGCAAGCGCCTGGCGCACCTCTGCCGCGGCATGATCGACAACCTTGATCACGGTGAAACACACGTTGTCCTGGTAAGGATCGTGCAAGCCCTCGATGCCCGAAATCAGCCGTTCCGCGATCTCCGAACTGTCCTTGTCCCTGAATTCGGCGAGGATCTCCTGGATCCGCACATCCGTCAGGAATTGCAGCCCGTCGCTTGCAGCGATGAGGATGTCGTCGTGCTGCAAGGTGAACGCCTGCTCGGGGCAATCGATCAGCGGGATCTCGTCGCCCAGAAGCGCCGAGGTCAGGCAATTCCGGTCGGGGTGGTCCCGGCCATCGGATTCCGAGATCATCCCGGACTTGACCATGCAGTCGATCTGCGGCGCCAGCGAGTGATCCTCGTTGAGTTGCCGCAGCGCGCCCTCGCGGAACAGGTAGAGCGGCGAGTCGCCGATCGATATCCAGTGAAGCCTGTATCCCGACAGCACCGGCGCGACGAGCGTGGCTCCCATTCCCGTGGTGTCGGGATCCCGGGCGACATGCTCGCGCAGACACTGGTTTGCCGAGATCGCGGCCGCCGAGAGGATGCCGGAAATGCCGTCGAGGGTGCGTTCCAGATCGCCGCTTCTCAGCTTCAATTCGCTGAATACCTCGGTGACGACGATATTGCTTGCAACGTCGCCCGCGGCATGGCCGCCCATCCCGTCGGACAGAACGACGAACCCGAATTCCGAGCCCACCCGGAAGTCCGCGGCCAGCGCGTCCTCCTGGATTTCCCGTTCGCCTCGCACCATCGCAGAGGCGACGTCATAGCTGATGTCAGCTAGCCTGGGCATGCACGACGTCTTCTTCATCGTCTGTCATATCCCACGCGAATTCCGGGCCGCAGAACCCGACGAAACGCAAGGTCGTCTCGCCGATCCGGATGAGATCGAAATTGGCGATTTCCTCTGTCGACAGAACCGGGCGGCCGTTCAGTCTTACCAGGTTTGCCTTGCCGGTATGTCCGATGTAGAACGTGTTCGAGTCCTCGTCATAGGCCAGCACCGCATGGCTTTCGCGAGAGATGCTGTTGTCGCCGAACCGCAGGCTGACCGTCTGGTCGGCCGCGCGCCCGATGTTCGAAACGCCGTAGTGCAGAGCGAAGGGCGTGCCGCGGCCGGGACCTTCGATCACCACGAGCCAGCCGACCGGAAACCGGCCGTTGTCCTTGGCATCCCTGGTCTTTGCGCGGTCGAAGACCTGCTGCGCGGTGTTGTCGGGGGTGTGGAACCCAAGCATGCGGGTCTTCACCCGTCCGGCCCGCTCGGCCGGCTGGGCGTCCTGCGCCGCCGCCGCCTTCTTGGCGGTCAGTGCTGACGGGATCGCAACCTTTTCCACGACCGGGGGCGGCCCGATCATCGTCTTCAGCGCCTCCCGCGCAAGATCGGAGCTGGATTCCGGGTCCGCATCGACGGGCGCTTCGGCGGCCGGGGTGTCGCGTTCGGCCTCGTCCTCTTCCTCGTTGAACATCTCCCAGATCTTCATCGTCGTGTCGTCCTGGTCGGGCTCTTCGGCGTCCTCCTCGGGCATCTCGGACAGATCGGGATCATCCAGCGCGTCCTCGGAAGGCTCGAACGCAACCGCTTCCGTCTCCTCCTCGGGGTCCGGCGCCTCGTCGAGCAGTTCCTCGGCGACCGCGTCGTCGTCCTCGACATGCTCCCAATCGGCGTGGTCCTGGTCGTCCCACTCCTCCTCGGCCCGCTCGTCGAGCTCGATCGCGCTCATCTTCTTGGCGATCATGTCCTTGAGAAACTTCATTGCCCGTCCCCTCTGGTCTTGGCTTCTGCACGGTTCTTGCTGCCCATCACGAGCCAGATCGAACCGTAGAGCAGTCTGGAAAACAGGGACCGCCTGCGTCTCTCCGCACGGCCCTTCGCTACGATCTCGTCATGGTTGGAATGGGTTCGGGGCGCTGCGCGCCGCTTTTTCGGCGCTGCCGGTCCCGTTCTTTTCGTCGGCGCTGCGCCGGCCGGGGCCTTCGCCTTGCCCGTTCCCGAAGCCTTGGCGGCCGGCGTCGATACCTTCGCTCCGCGCTGCGGCTCTGCCTGCATCTCGACCATCAGGGCGTGATTGCATTCCTCGGTGATGCGCCGGATCGAAAGCTCCATCTCCTTGTCTTTCTTGGCACGCTCGCGCATGGCCTGCTGGCGCCGGATCTGGTCGATTTCCTCGATCCACTCGGTGGCCGATTGCAGGCGATGCTTGGGAAAGACCGCAAGCGCCTTGTCGATCGCCCCCAGGAAGTAGCCGTCGTAACCCGGGGTCCGCGGCGGGATCTCGACATAGGGGTCCAGTTCCTCGGCGGCCAGCGCGGCAAGCCGCACCTGGCTGTTGGGCGGCGGCTTGCCCATGATCAGATGGTAGAACGTCGCCGCGAGGGAATAGATGTCGCTCGATTCGGTCTGCACGCCGTTCGACAGGTAGAACTCCTGGGGCGAATAGCCGTCCTTGACGATGTGCAGGGCCGACAGGGCGCGGCTGGCGCGGGTCGCCTGTTCGCGCGACGCACCGAAATCGATCAGGATCGGCTTGCCGACATCGTCCAGCAGGATGTTGTCGGGAGAGATGTCGCGATGCAGGATTTCGTGCTGATGCACGTAGGAGATCGCGTCCAGAAGCTGCAGCAGGATACGCTTGATCGCTTCGGGCGACAATTCCTCGCGCTCGTCCTCGATGATTTCCAGAAGGTTGCGGCCCTTGATGAAGTCCAACGCGATATAGGCGGTTGCGTTGTCCTCGAAGACCTGGTGCACGCCGACGATGTTGGGATGCTTGAGCTTGGCCATCCGCAGGGCCTCTTCCCGGAAGCTCTTGACGACCGTCTCGTACTCTGCCTGCTGCGACCGGGTCCGCGCGTGCACGCGCCCGTTGCTGCGGGTGCACAGAGCGTTGGGAAAGCATTCCTTGATGACGACCCGACGGTTCAGGCTGTCTTTCGCAAGATAGGTGACACCAAACCCGCCGACGCCCAGGTAACTTTCGATCCGGTACTGTCCGTGCAAGAGCGTGTCGCCGGCGCGCAGAAGCTCGTCGGGCAATTCGCTGGTCTTGCTCAGCTTGGCAGCTTGGGCGTCACCCATGGTCAATCCTGTCGATTTCAACAACGCTGCCGACAAGGCATAGATTGTCTATTTGGCGAAATCGTGGTGGAAATTGGGTGAAGGCCGTTTTGATCAAGAAATCATCGCGGCGCGACCCCCGCTCCGCGCTGATCTTCCAATCGTTTGAACGCCTTGCACCGCGGTCGGCCAATTGCGCACGACGTTGAAATCTTGTTCGGCTGGGGTCTTGCGGGCGGTCTGGATGCCCGGGGATGGTCCGATTCCCGGCCTCGCCGGCAATTCAGAACGGCACGTCGTCCGCGCGCTCGGCACCGACAACGAATTTCGCCACGACCTTCTTGGCCCCGGCCTTTTCGAACTCGATGTCCAGCTTGTCGCCCTCGATCCCCAGAATCGTGCCGTAGCCAAATTTCTGATGGAAGACCCGGTCGCCTTGCGTGAAGGACGACACCGCGTCGAGGTCGATCACCGTGTTGCGGCTTTCGCGCGGCTGGCTGGTGGGGCGCTCGGCGCTGCGCGCCTGCAACCGCTTCCAGCCGGGCGAGTTGTAGACGTTCGCCTCTGCCGCGCGCTGGTCGATGGTGCTGGCCATCCCCGCCGCACCGTAGCCGCCGCCGTAAAGCCCCGGCGGGGTCAGCACGTCGACGTGGTCGGCCGGCAATTCGTCGATGAACCGCGAGGGCAGCGCCGATTGCCACTGGCCATAGACCAGCCGGTTCGCCGCAAAGCTGATGGTGCACAGCTCCTCTGCCCGGGTGATGCCGACATAGGCCAGGCGGCGTTCCTCCTCGAGCCCCTTCAGCCCGCTTTCGTCCATGCTGCGCTGCGACGGGAACAGCCCATCCTCCCAGCCCGGCAGGAACACCGCGGGAAATTCCAGCCCCTTGGCCGCGTGCAGGGTCATAATCGAGACCTTCGAGCCGGCCTCGGCCTGCTCGTTGTCCATGATCAGCGCCACATGCTCCAGAAATCCCTGCAGGTTGTCGAACTGCTCCAGCGCTTCGACAAGTTCCTTCAGGTTCTCCAGACGCCCCGGCGCCTCGGGCGTCTTGTCGTTTTGCCACATTTCGGTGTAGCCGCTCTCGTCCAGTATCTGCTCGGCCAGCTCGATATGGCTCTGCTTGGGGTCCAGCGCCCTTGCATGCCAGCGGTCGAACTGCTCGATCAGGTGGCCCACCTGCCCGCGCGCCTTGCCGGTCAGGTCTCCAGTCGAGACCGCTAGCCGCGCGCCTTCCAGCAGCGACACGCCGTTGCCCCGCGCCGCGCGCTGCATGGTCTGCATGGCCTTGTCGCCGGCGCCGCGTTTCGGCGTGTTGACGATGCGCTCGAAGGCGAGGTCGTCGTCGGGGCTGACGGCGACGCGGAAATAGGCCATGGCATCGCGGATCTCCATCCGCTCGTAGAACCGCGGCCCGCCGATCACCCGGTAGGGCAGCCCGATGGTCAGGAACCGGTCCTCGAAGGCGCGCATCTGGTGGCTGGCGCGGACCAGGATCGCGCATTCCTCCAGGTCGAAAGCGCGCAGGCCGCGGGTGCCGCCCTGCATGGCCTCCAGCTCCTCGCCGATCCAGCGCGCCTCTTCCTCGCCGTCCCAATGGCCGATCAGGCGCACCTTCTCGCCCTCGGTCAGGTCGGTGTAGAGCGTCTTGCCCAGCCGCCCCTTGTTGGCGTCGATCACGCCGGAGGCGGCTGCGAGGATGTGCGGAGTCGAGCGATAGTTCTGCTCCAGCCGCACCACCTTGGCGCCGGGAAAATCATTCTCGAACCGCAGGATGTTGCCCACCTCGGCGCCGCGCCAGCCATAGATCGACTGATCGTCGTCGCCGACGCAGCAGATGTTCTTGTGGGACGCCGCCAAGAGCCGCAGCCAGAGATACTGGGCGACGTTGGTGTCCTGGTATTCGTCGACCAGTATGTAGCAAAACCAGCGCTGGTATTGCTGCAGCACGTCGTCATGGGCCCGGAAGATCGTCAGCATGTGCAGCAAGAGATCGCCGAAATCGACCGCGTTCAGCTCTTTCAGCCGGGCCTGGTACTGGGCATAGAGCTCCACGCCTTTTTGGTTGTAGGCGCTGGCCTCGGCGGCGGGCACCTTGTCCGGCGTCCAGGCGCGGTTCTTCCAGGTGTCGATCAGCCCGGCCAGCATCCGAGCGGGCCAGCGTTTGTCGTCGATATTCGCGGCGACGATCAGCTGCTTCATCAGCCGAACCTGGTCGTCGGTGTCGAGAATGGTGAAATTCGACTTCAAATCGACGAGTTCGGCATGACGCCGCAGAAGCTTCACGCAGATCGCGTGAAACGTGCCGAGCCAGGGCATCCCCTCGACCGTTTGGCCCATAAGCTGGCCGACGCGGTTCTTCATCTCGCGCGCGGCCTTGTTGGTGAAGGTGACGGCGAGGATCTCGTTGGGCCGCGCCCGCCCGGTCATCAGCAGATGCGCGATGCGCGCGGTCAGCGCCCGGGTCTTGCCGGTGCCGGCGCCCGCCAGCATCAGCACCGGGCCGTCCAGCGCCTCGACCGCCGCGCGCTGCGCGGGGTTTAGGCCCTTAAGATAGGGGGCGGGGCGCGCCGCCATCGCCTGCGCCGACAGCGGCACCTTCGCGGCCGCCTCGAAGGCGTCGCTTTCATCGAAACTGCTCATCCCCGGCAATCTAGACCGAAGCGGGGATCAATGAAAGAGGTGTTCGCTGTCTGTTCCGGCCATCTTGCGCGGCCGCGCCGAAACGCTAGGCCGAGCGGCTCATCTGCGCGGCAATACGCAACGGGGCGCGGCGGGTCGCGAAGATCGACCTGGCATGCAGCGGCTCGGCGACCATGTGATCGGGCGACAGCACCATCGGCGGCGCGCGCCGGGAAGTGGCGATCACCGAGGCCAGCGACAGCTTGGTGACCAGGTCGGGGTCGGTGTCCGGCGCCAGCAGGCAGTGCAGCGACGGGATCAGCAGGAACAGTTCCTCGACATCCTCGTCCTGGCGCGGGGTCAGCAGGATGGTCGCCGCCAGCGGATTGCGCCACTCTGCCAGTAGCGCCAAGTGGTGGGTCAGCCGTCCGGCGACGGTTTCGGCCATGACCACCAGGTCGATCCAGCTTCGGCGGATACAGCTTTCGGCCACGGCGTGGCAGGCCGTGCCGTTGGTGTGCAAGCCAGCCTCCATGAAGGCGAGCGACAGATCCGTCTGCCGAATGATGTCGTCGTCGACGATGAGAACCTGCATCCGTCTGATCCTTTCTGGACTCCCCTGGTCGCCGGCAGACTAGGTCCCAGCGTTTAAGGATTGATGAAGAGGCCTACCTGGATGGTTGCGCCGTCCGGCGGATCGCGTAGAGATCAGGGGATGGACCTGGATCAGACATATCCCTCGCTTGCCGATCTGGCCGAGCGAGCGCGCCGCCGCGTGCCGCCCTTCGTCTGGGAATACCTCGACAGCGGCACCGGCGCGGGCATGACGCAGACGCGGAACCGGGCGGCGCTGGACGCCGTGCTGTTCGACACCGCGATCCTGGCGGGCGAGCTGTCGTTCGATCTCGGGCGGCGCCTGCTGGGCCGCGACTATCCCCTGCCCTTCGGCATCGCGCCGGTCGGCATGTCCGGCGTGGTCTGGCCGGATGCCGAACGCACGCTGGCGCGGGTGGCGCGGCAGACCGGCATACCCTACACGCTGTCGACGGTGGCGGCGCAGACGCCGGAGTTCGTCGGCCCCGAGGCCGGCGAGCAGGGCTGGTTCCAGCTCTACCCGCCGCGCGATCCCGAGATCCGCGCCGACATGCTGCGGCGGGTCCGCGACGCCGGCTTCCACACGCTGGTCTTGACGGCGGACGTGCCGGTGGCCAGCCGGCGCGAGCGGCAGCGCAAGGGCGGCCTGACCTCTCCGCCGAAGCTGACGCCACGGCTGATGCTGCAGACCGCGACGCGGCCCGCCTGGGCCATGGGCATGGCGCGGATGGGCATGCCGCGGATGCGGTTCATGGAAAGCTATTCCGACATCAAGGGCCCGCTGCCCTCGAACCAGCATATCGGCTACCTGCTGCGCACCTCGCCGGACTGGGAGTACCTGAAGATCATCCGCGAGATGTGGGACGGGCCGCTGATCGTGAAGGGAGTGCTGAAGGGAGAGGACGCCAAGCGGCTGGCCGAGGCGGGGGCCGACGCGGTCTGGGTGTCGAACCATGCCGGCCGGCAGTTCGACGGCTCTCCCGGCGCGATCGACTGCCTGGCGGGCGTGCGCGCGGCGGTGGGGCCGGATTATCCGGTCGTATTCGACGGCGGGATCTCGGGCGGGCTGGACATCCTGCGGGCGCTGGCGCTGGGGGCGGATTTCGTGATGCTGGGGCGGGCCTGGCATTACGGGCTGGCCGCCTTCGGAGAGGCCGGCGCGGCGCATGTGGCGCATATCCTGACCGAGGACCTGAAGGCCAATCTGGGGCAGCTGGGGCTGACATCCTTCGAGGGGCTCGAGGGGCAACTGCGGGGGCGTCCCCATGGGGACATGGGGTGAAAGCATTGATATCGTTGATGGTAGCGATAACAGAAATGGTCGCGGCGCGAGGCTGAAACATCCGAGCCCGGTCCAGACGGCATGGAGATTTCGGATGCGGACCATCCTTGCTTTGCTGCTTTCGATCGCGGGGCCGGCGCCTGGCGATGCGGAGGCGCAGCAAACGCTCTTTTCCGACGGACAGGTGGCGAATGCGGATTTCACGGGCGGGCCCCTATCCGGGGTCAATGGCAGCAGGGGAAAGGGGCGGTTCTTCTACACGTTTCGCGCCGCGACGAACACGTTCGGCCCGCTGCGGGTGATCTCGCATGACCGGCAGGCGATCGTGGTCCGCGGCCGCACCACCAGCTGCGCCTTCCATCGCGACCGGTCCATCGAATGCGAGAACGGAAGTGTCGGCAGGTGGCAATTCGCCGGAAACTGACGTCAGCCTGTATTCTTCTGCAACACCAGAAACGTCATCATTCCCAGCGGCGGCAGCCTGGACTGTTCGACGACCTCGAGATCCGGCTGGCCCAGCACCCTCTCGATCCGGAAATCGGAATGCCAGCCCAGGAGGTTCGCCAGCGGCGCGGTCAGGCGCTCTGCCAAGGCCAGCGCGCCGGTGTCGCGGGCGAAGTGGTTGGTGAGGACGATGTGGCCGCCGGGGCGGCAGACGCGGGCGATCTCGGCCATCACGCGCTCGGGCTCCGGCACGACCGAGATGACGTGCATCGCCGCCACCGCGTCGAAGCTGGCATCGGGGAAATCCAGCTGCCGGGCGTCCATCTGCCGCAGGGTCTCGACCTGGGCCAGCCCCATGTCGCGGACCTTTGCGCGGGCCTTGGCCAGCATGTCCTCGCTGAAATCGACGCCGGTCACGCGAAGGCCGGCACGGTAATGCGGCAGCGCCAGGCCGGTGCCGACGCCGACCTCGAGCACGCGCTCTGCCGTCAGGCCATTGATGTGCCCCACCGCCTTGCGCCGCCCGGCATTGGTGATCGCGCCGAAGGTCCGGTCGTAGATCGGCGCCCAGCGCGCATAAGAGGTCTTGACGGCATCGAGGTCCAAGTTGCGTTCCTTCAGTTCTGGCGCTTGCGCAGGGTCCGGCAGCCCCAGACCAGCCCGGCGACGTAGAGACCGGTCAGGAAAACCATCGTCGCCCAGAGATAGGTGAACAAAGCCGCGAGGATCAGTGCCGCGCCCAGCACCAGGAAGCGCGCGTTTTCCCGATAGATCGAGACATTCTTGAACGAATAGGTGGGCAGGCGGCTGATCATCAGCAGCCCGATCGCCAGCAGGTAGCCGGCGATCAGCGCGGGCGGGGCCAGCGGCGCGTTGGAGAACGAAAACGACACGTACATCGGCAGCATGGCAAGGATGGCGCCCGCGGGCGACGGGACACCGACGAAGAAATCGCCGGTCTTGTCGGTCGCCTCGCGGCTGGAGACGTTGAACCGCGCCAGCCGCAACACGCAGCAGACAGCATAGCCAAGCACCGCGATCCAGCCCGCCGAGCGGAAGTCCTGCAACGCCCAGGCATGGATGATCAGGCCCGGCGCGACGCCGAAGTTCAGGAAATCGGCGAGG
The DNA here is from genome assembly GCA_024644285.1 of Paracoccaceae bacterium. GTDB lineage: Bacteria > Pseudomonadota > Alphaproteobacteria > Rhodobacterales > Rhodobacteraceae > JAHELH01. Next base: position 15,747 of record JAHELH010000025.1, read on the forward strand.
CTGTCGAGTTCGGCGCCAACCTTGCTTTGCACCCGCAGCAGCCGGGCCAGGCGCCCGTCGATGCCGTCGAGCACAACCGCCAGCAGCACCAGCCGCACCGCGCGCTCGAAATCGCCCTGATAGCCGAAGCGGATCGCCGTCAGCCCGGCGCAGATCGCCGCGATCGTCAGCAGGTTCGGCAGCAGGGTGACGATGGGCAGGGCCCTGCGTTTCTCGGGTTGCGGGTCGGTCATGGGTCAGTCCGTCCGCGCCGTTCGGACGGGTTCGTCCGAGGTCAGGTCGGCCAGCACCGTTTCGCCTGCAACCATCGCCTGGCCGAGACTGACCAAGGGCTGCACGCCGTCCGGCAGATAGAC
>JAHELH010000244.1 GCA_024644285.1 Paracoccaceae bacterium
ATCTTCGCCAAGTCCCGCACGCTCAAGGCGGTGGCGGGGCTGGATTTCGAGCTCTATCCCGGCAAGACGCTGGCCGTCGTGGGCGAAAGCGGCTGCGGCAAGTCCACGCTGGCGCGAATGATCACGATGATCGAGGAGCCGACGCGCGGCAAGCTCTTGCTCGACGGCAAGGAGGTCACGCGCGAGCACTGGACCGACCTGCGCACCAGCGTCCAGATCGTGTTCCAGGACCCCTACGGTTCGCTCAATCCGCGTCAGCGGATCGGGCAGATCCTGCAGGAGCCGCTGAAGATCAACCGACCCGACATGAAGGACACGGAACGCGAAGAGAAGGCGCGCGAAATACTGCGCCTCGTGGGCCTGCGCGCCGAGCATTACGACCGCTACCCACACATGTTCTCGGGCGGCCAGCGCCAGCGCATCGCCGTGGCCCGCGCCTTGATGCTCGAGCCCAAGGTGCTGGTGCTGGACGAGCCGGTCTCGGCTCTGGACCTGTCGATCCAGTCGGCGATCCTGAACCTGCTGGTCGACCTGCAGGAGCGGCTGAACCTGGCCTATCTGTTCATCAGCCACGACCTGTCGGTCGTCCGGCACCTCGCCGACGACGTGATCGTGATGTATCTCGGCCGGGCGGTGGAGAAGGGCAGCAAGGACGCCGTCTTTGCCGCGCCGAAGCACCCCTATACCAAGGCGCTCTTGTCGGCCACGCCGCGCGCCGATCCCAAGGCCAAGGCCGAGCGGATCAAGCTGAAGGGCGAGCTGCCCTCGCCGCTGGCGATCCCCGACGGCTGCCCGTTCGCGCCCCGTTGCTGGAAGGTGCAGGACAAATGCCGCGCCGACGCGCCCGAACTGATGGGTGACGCGCACAAGGCCGCCTGCTGGTTTCCGATCGGGCCGGACGGGGCGTAAGCCGCGCAGGCCTTTTCTTCTCTTTGCAAATATCCCGGGGGTCTGGGGGCAGAGCCCCCAGCCGGTCGGACCGGGCGCAGCCCGGTTCGAAACCGTTGCTACCCGCCCTTGATCCGCTGCAGCAGGTAGACCTCGCTGTCCGGTTTGATCTCCGCCGTCAGGCTCTGCGCGATGATCTTGCCATCGACCGCAACCGAGACGCCCGCCTCGATGGGATCGGCCAGCCCAGGATATTTTCGCTCCAGCTTCGCCAGCAACTCGCCGACGGTCGAGGCCTCGACCTCGACCACTTGCTGCCCGTCGGCAAAGGGCCGCAGCCCGGACCAGAGGTTAACCGCGACCATCCGCCTGGCGCTCCAGCGCTTCCAGGATCCGCGGCGGCGACATCGGCAGCTCGGTCAGCCGCACGCCCGCCGCGTTCGACACCGCGTTGGCAATGGCCGCCAGCGGCGGGCAGATCGAGGTCTCGCCCACCCCGCGCACCCCGTAGGGATGGCCCGGATTGGGCACCTCGACGATCACCGTGTCGATCATCGGCAGGTCGCTGGCCACCGGGATCCGGTAATCCAGGAAGCCCGCATTCTGCAGCCGCCCATCCTCGCCGTAGATGTATTCCTCGTTCAGCGCCCAGCCGATGCCCTGCGCCGCGCCGCCCTGGAACTGGCCCTCGACGTAAGTCGGGTGGATCGCCTTGCCGGCATCCTGCACCACGGTGTAGCGCACCACCTTGGTGGCGCCGGTCTCGCGGTCGACCTCGGCATCGACGATATGGGTGGCGAAGGACACGCCGGCACCTTCCGGCGTCGCCTCGTAATGGCCGACGATCGGCCCGCCGGTGCGGCCCATGGACTTGGCGATGCGCTCCAGCGGCAGCGGGTCGAAATCGCCGGCGTTGGGGCCCGACGGCACCGCGCAGCCGCCCTCCCACTTCACCGCATCCTCGGAGATTCCCCACTTGGCCGCCGCCCGTTTGCACAGCTTGCGGACCGTGTCGCGGGCCGCCTCGATGGTGGCGAGGCCGGACGCATAGGTCACGCGGGATCCGTGGGAGATCTCGTTGTAGCCCAGCGTCGCGGTATCGGCGATGGTGGTGCGCACCTTGTCGTAGGGAATGCCCAGCTCCTCCGCCGCCATCATGCACATCGACGCGCGGCTGCCGCCGATATCCGGCGTGCCGACCGACAGCTGCGCGGTGCCGTCCTCGGACAAGGCCAGCGTGACGGAAGTCTCGCCGCCATGGTTGAACCAGAAGCCGCAGGACACCCCGCGCCCCTGCCCCGCGCCCAGCGGCGCGGCATAATGCGGATGCGCCTTCGCGGCCTCCAGCGTCTCGACCAGCCCGATCCGCTCGAATTTCGGGCCATAACTGGCCTTGGTTCCTTCCCGCGACGCGTTCATCAGCCGCACCTCGATGGGATCGAGCCCCAGCTTGTTGCACAGCTCGTCCACGACGCTTTCCGCCGCGAAGGCCGCCATCGGCGAGCCGGGCGCGCGATAGGCCGCCTGTTTCGGGCGGTTGGTCATCACGTCATAGCCCTTCTGATGCACGTTCTCGAGCGCGTAAGGCGCAAAGGCGCACATCGCGGTGAACTCCATGGGCGAGCCGGGAAACGCCCCGCCCTGGCAGCGGAACGTGCCCTGCGCGGCGGTGATCTTGCCGTCCTTCTTCATGCCGATCTTGATATCCATCGATGTGGACGCGGTCGGCCCGGTCGCCCGGAACACTTCCGCCCGGCTCATCACCAGCTTGACGGGCCGGTTGGTCTTAAGCGACAGCGCCAGCGCCACCGGCTCGATGAACACCACCGTCTTGCCGCCGAACCCGCCGCCGATCTCGGACGCCGTCACCCGCAGCGCGCTGGTCTCCAGCCCCAGCAGCGCGGCGCAGACCTTCTGCACGTTGAAATGGCCCTGGGTGCAGCACCAGACCTCGCCCTTGCCGTCGTTGCCCAGCTGCGCCAGGCAGGCATGCGGCTCGATATAACCCTGGTGCGTCGCCTCGGTGCGAAAGCTTTCCTCGATCACCAGGTCGGCCTCGGCAAAGCCCTTCTCGACATCGCCGTGGCCGCTTTCGTGATAGCGCACCACGTTCGGATGCATCCCCTCCGGCACCGACTTGTCGGCCGCGCCCTCGCGGATCACCGGCGCGTCCTTTTCCATAGCCTTGTCGACATCCGTGACATGCGGCAGTTTTTCGTAGGTCACCTCGATCAGCTTGGCCGCATCCCGCGCGATCAGCGCCGAGGTTGCAGCGACGGCGGCGACGGCATGACCGTCATAAAGCGCCTTCTCGCCCGCCATGACGTTCTCGAGGATGTTCCAGTTCTCGCCCTTCAGCCCGGTGGCGAAATCGGCGCGGGTGACGAACCCCTTCACCCCCTTCAGCCTTGCTGCCTTCGAGGTGTCGATCTTCACGATCTTCGCATGCGCGTGCGGCGAGCGCACGATCACCGCATGCAGCATTCCCGGCGCGGTCGCATCGGCGCCGAACCGGGCGCGGCCGGTCACCTTGTCGATGCCGTCGGGGCGGTTCGGCCTTGTGCCGACGACCTTGAACTCGCTCTTGCTCTCGTCGAATGCCATCACGAAGCCTTTCGCATGTCCGCCGCGGTATCCATCACGGCACGGATGATCTTGTCGTAACCGGTGCAGCGGCAGAGGTTGCCCGCCAGCCAATAGCGCACCTCGGTCTCGGTCGGGTCGGGGTTCTTCTCCAACAGCGCCTTCGCCGCCACCAGGATGCCCGGCGTGCAGATGCCGCATTGCAGGGCGGCGTATTCGATGAACTTCTCCTGCAGCGGATGCAGTTCTTCACCGGTCGCGATACCCTCCACGGTACCGATATTCCTGCCTTCCGCCTCGGCCCCCAGCATCAGGCAGGAGCAGACCGGGCGGCCATCGACCAGAACCGTGCAGGCGCCGCAATCGCCGGTGCCGCACCCCTCCTTGGCCCCGGTCAGGCCCAGACGGTCGCGCAGCACGTCGAGCAGCGTCTCGCGCGGATCGCAGAGAAACTCGACCTCGTCGCCATTCACCGTCGTATTCACATGCACCTGGCTCATC
>JAHELH010000026.1 GCA_024644285.1 Paracoccaceae bacterium
GCAGAAAAACGACCCCTGACCGGGAGATTGTCATTGAACCGTTACAAAAGCTTCATAGAAAGGTTCACCAGCGCGCTTAGGCCGCCGATATGGACGCGTGGGGCGACCTGTTTCCGATCGAGGAGCTGCCAATGACCACCCGAATTCTGGCCACATCCGTTCTGGCCTTGTCTGTCTTCGCAACCGCTGCCGTGGCGCAAAGCCGCGATGAGATCCGTATCGTCGGATCTTCTACCGTGTTTCCGTTCTCGACCGCCGTCGCCGAACAGTTCGGCCGCACCACCGACTTCGCCACCCCGGTCGTCGAATCCACAGGCTCCGGCGGCGGCATCAAGCTGTTCTGCCAGGGCGTCGGCGCCAGTACGCCCGACATCACCAACACCTCGCGCCGGATGAAGGCCAGCGAGTTCGAGACCTGCCAGGCCAACGGCGTCACCGAAGTGACCGAGGCAATCGTGGGCTACGACGGCATCGTCGTGGCCAATGCCAAGGGCGGCCCGGATTTCGAGCTGACCATCCCGCAGATCGTCATCGCGCTGGCCGCCAACGGTCCCCTGCCTTCGAAGTGGTCCGAGGTCGATCCCTCGCTGCCCGATACCGCCATCGAGGTCCTCGGCCCGCCGCCCAGTTCGGGCACCCGCGACGCCTTCGAGGAACTGGTGATGCACGAAGGCTGCGAGGCCACCGACCTCGTTGACTGCGAAGGCATCGAAATCCGAGACGACGGGCCTTACGTCGAATCGGGCGAGAACGACAACCTGATCGTGTCCAAGCTCGAGGCCAATCCGAACGCGCTCGGCGTTTTCGGTTTCTCGTTCCTCGATCAGAACTCGGATTCGGTGAAAGGCGCCGCAATCGACGGGGTCGAGCCCACTTTCGAGAATATCGCTGACGGCGCCTACCCGGTGGCGCGCTCGCTGTTCTTCTACGTCAAGAACGCGCATGTCGGCGCGATACCGGGCATCCAGGAATACGCGACCGAGTTCATGTCCGAAGCCGCGGTCGGCGAGGACGGATACCTGATCGACCTGGGCCTCATCCCCTTGCCCGAGGACATGTTCGAGGAAGTCAGCGCGAGGGTTGCCAGCCTGACACCGCTGACCCCGGCCGACTTCGAGTAACCGATGTACGACAGGACGGGGCGGACATTGCCCCGTCCCCTTGCGCCACCCTCAGGCTTCAAGGATAGGGGAGGCAGGCCTGACACTGCCGGGACGACGCCATGACCGCCACCATGTTCATCGCCGTACTTGGCCTCGCCGCGGTCGCGTTCCTGCTGTCACGGCAGCGAGCCTACCGGATTGCCGGCGCCAACCTCTCTGCGCTGCATTCGCGTCCAGCCTACCACGGCACCTATTCGCTGCTCTGGGTTCTTGTGGTTGGATGGGGGCTGCTGCTGGCCCTGAGCGTGGCGTCTTCGGTGCTGATCGAGGCGAACCTGTCGGCCCGCATCGCCGAGGCGCTGCCTGACGCTCCGGAAATCGAGCGGCAACTCGTTCTGTCGGACGCCGTGGCCATCGCCGAGGGGGCCTTGCCCTCCAAAACCGGCGATCTCCGCGCCGAGATTGCCGCGCGCCATACGTCGCTTCAGGCCTGGCGCAACTGGGCAATCGTGATCCTCGTCTCCGCCGGCGCGTTGCTGGCGACAGCGGCCACGTGGTCGCAGGTTGCGCTCGGGTGGCGCGCGCGCAACCGGGCCGAGAAGATCATCCGTCTTATCCTGATGTCGATGGCCGGCATCGCGATCCTGACCACGATCGGCATCGTCCTGTCGCTGATCTTCGAAACCCTCAACTTTTTCAGCAATATCGGCTGGCGCATCGACAAGTTCCTGTTCGGCACCACCTGGTCGCCGCTGTCCGGCGTGCACGAGGGCAAGCTCGATCCTGACAAGGTGGGCGCGGTGCCGCTCTTCGCAGGCACCCTGCTGATCACCCTGATCGCCATGCTGGTCGCGGTGCCGGTCGGGCTGTTCGCCGCGATCTATCTTTCGGAATTTGCCAGCAGGAACGTGCGGTCCACCGTGAAGCCGCTTCTGGAGATCCTCGCGGGCATCCCGACCGTCGTCTACGGCTTCTTCGCCGCGATCACGGTGGCGCCTGCCATCCGCGGTGCGGGCGAGGCCATCGGGCTGTCCGTCGCGTCTGAATCTGCCCTGGCCGCGGGCGTGGTGATGGGGATCATGATCATCCCCTTCATTTCGTCGCTCTCGGACGATGTGATCAACGCTGTGCCGCAATCCTTGCGCGACGGGTCCTACGGTCTGGGCGCCAACAAGTCCGAAACCATCCGCCAGGTGGTGCTTCCCGCGGCGCTGCCAGGCATCGTCTCGGCAGTGCTGCTGGGCGTCAGCCGAGCGGTTGGCGAGACGATGATCGTCGTGATGGCCGCGGGGCAGGGCGCGAACCTGACCGCCAACCCGCTGGAAGCAGTGACTACCGTTACCGTGCAGATCGTCATGCTGATCACCGGCGACACCGAGGCCACAACCGCCGCGGGCCCCGCCTTCACGCTGGGCTTCACCCTGTTCTGCGTGACGCTGGCCATGAATATCATCGCGCTGCGCATCGTGCGCCGCTACCGCGAACTTTACGACTAGGGCCGCCATGAGTGATCTGATCGCCAGCGCACCGCGCGAGTTCCGCAAATTGTCGGGCGACACGCCGGCCCTGCGCCGCCGCCGCCGCGCCGAGACCCGGCTGAAAGCCTACGGGATCGTGGCGATCCTGCTGGCCGCACTGGCGCTGATTGTCCTGCTCTCGTCGGTCGTGATCAAGGCCGGCCGGGCGCTGACCGAGAGTTATATCACGCTGCCGGTGGTCTTGCCCGCCGAAGAGATCGATCCCGACGCCACCGGCGATCCCAAGGTGATCTACCGCGCAAATTTCAACGGCATCGCAAGGGACGCGTTCCGGGAAAGATTTTCCTCGATCTCGGGCCGCAGCGCGCGCCGCGAGCTCAACGACCTGATCTCGGTCGGCGCCAGCTTCGAACTTGCGCGGAGCGTTGCCGATTTTCCCGAGCTGATCGGCCAGACAATCGACTTTCGCTTCCTCACTTCCGACATTGTCGACCTCTACCTCAAGGGCGATTACGGCGCGCTCAACCCGGTCGGTACCGAGGGCCTTCTGACGGCCTCCATCGACGAAGACGAGGCGGAGTTATCCACGGACAACAATGCTTTCTTCAGGATTCTTGATGCTCTCAAGGCGCAGCTGGTCGGCGAAGCTCAGCGCCTGCACCGCCAGGCCGCCCGGCAAGACGCCGGCGCCGCCGAATTCGCCCGCCGCGCCGAGGCCGCGGAAACCGACGAGGCCCGCGCCGCCGCGCAGGCCGAGGCCAAGAAACGCGCCGCCGAGCGCGACCGGCTGACCGCCGAAGCCGAGGCATTACTGGCCCGGGCCGAGGCGCAGGGCGGCACCGAGGAACTGGACGAGGACAACCCCTCAGCCCTGATCCGGGCCGGCGGAGGCTGGTTCAAGCTGACCGAAGTCAGTCCGGACAGCGCCACGGCCGAAATTCTGCTGCCGCCGGAAACCGCCGCAGACAGCTATGCCGACTGGACGCTGTACCTGACCGGACTTCCCGAGAGCGCGCGCAAGATTTCCGACCGTCAGATCGTCTGGATCGAAGACCTGCAGGAAGCCGGTGCGATCGACACCGTATTCAACTGGCGCTTCTTCTCGGCCGGTGACAGCCGCGATCCGGAACTGGCGGGCATCTGGGGCGCCGCCGTCGGCAGTTTTTGGACCATGCTCGTGACGTTCGCGCTGGCTTTCCCGGTCGGCGTGTTTACGGCGATTTATCTGGAAGAGTTTGCCCGCAAGACCAAGTTCACCGAGTTCGTCGAGGTTAACATCAACAACCTCGCCGCTGTGCCGTCGATCATTTTCGGCCTGCTGGGCCTTGCCGTGTTTCTCAATTTTTTCGGCGTCCCACGCTCCTCGCCGCTTGCCGGCGGCCTCGTCCTGGCGCTGATGACCTTGCCCACGATCATCATCGCCGCGCGGGTCTCGATGGCCGCCGTTCCGCCGTCGATCCGCGAGGCGGCGCTTGGGGTAGGGGCCTCCGAAGTGCAGACCGCCTTTCACCATGTCCTGCCGCTGGCGCTTCCCGGCATCCTGACCGGCACCATCATCGGCATGGCCCGGGCCCTGGGCGAAACCGCGCCGCTGATCACCATCGGCATGGTCGCCTTCATCGTCGACATTCCCACCGGCATCACCGACAGCGCCACCGTGCTGCCGGTGCAGGTCTACCGATGGTCCGATTTCCCCGAACGCGCCTTCGAGGCCCGCACCGCCGCCGCGATCTGCACCCTGCTGCTGTTCCTGGTGCTGATGAATGCGCTCGCCGTGCTGTTGCGCCGCAGATTCGAACGCCGCTGGTAGGAAAGACCGAAGCCATGTACGACCAGAGCGCTAGCAGGGACACGATGCAGATGAGCGACGAAATCAAGATCTCGGCGCGGGACGTAAATGTCCATTACGGCGACACGCACGCCATCAAGGACGTGGACGTCGACGTGCTGGACAAGATGGTCACCGCGTTCATCGGACCGTCGGGCTGCGGAAAATCCACCTTTCTTCGTTGCATCAACAGGATGAACGATACAATTGACGTGGCTCGGGTGGACGGCACGATCACCCTGGACGGCGAGGATATCTATGCCAGGGATGTCGACCCGGTGCAGTTGCGCGCCAAGGTTGGCATGGTCTTTCAAAAGCCCAACCCGTTCCCAAAATCGATCTACGACAACGTCGCCTACGGCCCCCGCATCCACGGCATGGCCCGAAACAAGGCCGATCTCGACGAGATCGTCGAGAAGTCCCTGCGCCGCGCCGCCCTTTGGGACGAGGCCAAGGACCGCCTGGCGCAGCCCGGCACCGGACTGTCCGGCGGACAGCAGCAACGGCTCTGCATCGCCCGCGCGGTGGCCACCCAGCCCGAAGTGCTGTTGATGGACGAACCCTGTTCGGCGCTGGATCCAATCGCAACCGGACAGATCGAGGATCTGATCGACGAATTGCGCAAGAACTTCTCGGTCATCATCGTCACCCACTCGATGCAACAGGCCGCACGGGTCAGCCAGAAGACGGCCTTCTTCCATCTCGGCAACCTCGTGGAATACGGGGACACCGACCACATCTTCACCAACCCCGAAGACCCGCGGACCGAAAGCTACATCACCGGACGCATCGGGTAGGAGCCTCGCCATGACCGAACACCAGCACATCTCATCCGCCTTCGACCGCGACCTCGAAGAGTTGCAGGCGCTGATCATGAAGATGGGCGGGCTGGTCGAAAGCTCGATCTCGGACGCCACCCGCGCGCTGCTGGAACGCGACGAAGACCTTGCCGCCAAGGTGCGCGAAAACGACAAGAAGATCGACGCGCTGCAGGATCGCGTGAACGACGAGGCTACGCGGATCATCGCCCTGCGTGGTCCCATTGCCAGCGACCTGCGCGCGATCCTCGCGGTCATCCGGATCAGCGGCAACCTGGAGCGCAGCGGCGACTTCGCCAAGAACCTGGCCAAGCGCACTTCGGTCCTGGTGCAGATGGACCCGATCGAGGGTGCCGCCGGCGCGATCCGGCGCATGACGCAAGAAGTCGAGGGCATGCTGAAGGACGCCCTGGACGCTTACGTCAACCGCGACGTCGAACTTGCCAAGGCGGTGCGCCAGCGCGACGACGATGTTGACCAGATGTACAACGCCCTGTTCCGCCAATTCCTGACCCACATGATGGAAGATCCCCGCAACATCACGGCCTGCATGCACCTGCATTTCATCGCAAAGAACATGGAACGGGTAGGGGATCACGTAACCTCGATCGCCGAGCAGGTCATCTACCTCGTCACCGGCGAGAGACCCGATGAAGACCGCCCGAAAAGCGACAGCACGCCCTACGAAGCGGCAGAAGACCTGGGCTGATGGCGGCGATGAGGCCCCGCATCCTGGTGGTCGAGGACGAACCGGCACAGCGCGAGGTGCTGATCTACAATCTCGCGGCCGAAGGTTTCGAGGTTGACACCGCGGCAAGCGGTGACGCGGCCCTGACCATGGTGGCCGAGGATCCGCCCGATCTGGTGCTGCTCGACTGGATGCTGCCCGGAGTGTCCGGTATCGAGATATGTCGACGGCTCAAGCGACAGACCCAAACCAGGAAACTGCCCGTCATCATGATTTCCGCGCGCGGCGAAGAGGTCGACCGGGTGCGGGGGCTCGACACCGGCGCTGACGATTACATGGTCAAGCCGTTCTCGGTCGGCGAATTAATGGCCCGCATCCGCAACCAGCTGCGCCGCACCCGTCCGGCGGCATTGGGCGGACGGCTGGTCTACGAGGACATCGTGCTCGACGCCGAGACCCACAAGGTGTTGCGTGACGGCGCGCCGGTACCGTTGGGACCGACCGAGTTCCGGCTGCTGAGCACTCTGATGGAAAAGCCCGGCCGTGTCTGGAGCCGCGAGCAGCTGCTCGATCGCGTCTGGGGCCGCGACATCTTCGTCGATACCCGGACCGTCGACGTGCATATCGGCCGGTTGCGAAAGAGCCTTTGCCAGCACGGCGGACCCGACCCGCTGCGCACGGTGCGCGGGGCGGGGTATGCGTTGGGATAGGCATCTATGACCGGCAAGGACGCCTATGACATCGTCCTGAAACTCACTGACACCTACATCAAGGTGCTACAGTTCTTCATTGCGCCTTGTCATCTCTGCAATTCTCTCCCTGATTTTCGTCGCTCCGACCTCGACGGCAGGGTAGCCCGGGTAGCCTGGCCTGATTGCGAGAGTTAATTCGCATAATCAGTATTATGTTACCAATCATGCCGGCCTGCGTTCAGAGAATTGAAGCGACATGCATGCGTGAGCAATCCTGCGCAAGCGACTGTAATCGTTTAGCGACCTTGACCCGGGCACTGATGCCTTCCGGCGTCAGGCCGCGACGGAAAGTCTCGTGCTGTGCCAGGCTCAAGCCCGCGTCGTCCAGTTGTACTTTTTTATGGAGATTCAGTCAGATGCCGCTAAATTGGCGCGCGGGGATTCACGTGGAAATGATAGAATACATCGAGAAAGTCATTGCTGCGCCGACCATCGAGGATCTCTGGTCGCTGCACTGCGATGCAATGGCGGAATACGGGTTCGACCGGCTCCTCTACGGCTTCACCCGCTTCCGCACCGCGACCTCGCTGGGCAGCGCAGAAGATTTCCTGATCCTCACGAACCACAGCGACGCCTACATGCGGCCGTTCATCGATGACGGCCTGTACCTGGAAGCTCCGACCGTAAGATGGGCGCTGGAGAACTCCGGTACGATGAGCTGGCGCTGGATTATCGAGCATCCCGAGATGCTGACCGAGTCAGAGAAGCGTGTGGTCGAGTTGAACCGTCGATACGGCATCAACGCCGGTTACACCATCAGCTTCAAGGATGTCTCGATCCGCTGCAAGGGCGCCATCGGCCTGATCGCGCATGAAAGCCTGACCCAGTCCGATGTCGATACGCTCTGGGCGCGCGAAGGACGCAAGATCACGGCGATGAACAATATCGCGCATCTGCGCATCACCAGCCTGCCCTATGCCGCTGCCCACAAGATGCTGACTCAGCGCCAGCGCGAGGCGCTGGAATGGGTTGGCGAAGGCAAGACAACCCAGGATATCGCCACCATCATGGGGCTGACGCCCGCAACCATCGAGAAGCACCTGCGCCTCGCTCGCGAAGCGCTGAATGTCGAGACCACCGCGCAGGCCGTCCTGAAGGCCTCGTTCCAGAACCAGATCTTCGTCGTTCCCGCCGAGTGACGGGATCGGATGAGCCGAAAAAATGCGTTAGATGTCACCCGAGTGACGCTGGGTAAGGAATCCCGTACTTTTGCAAATCCGGCCAAAACGGCAATGTGATCGCGTTCCGTGAGTGGTGGCAATTAGCCAAGGAACCGCGGGCCGGCGCGCCTGAAATAGCAGGGGCAATGGCTCGCACCGGGCAACCGGACGCCGGGTCCGGCGGATGTATAGTCAGTCTGCCGGACCGGCACCTCAAAGGCGACCCGTCCTCATCCCCAATGAAAGGGCGCCGAATGAGAAACGGAGCGAAACCAATCGGTTCCGCTCCGTTTTTCATGTATCGAGAAAGATGGCTGCGGCTAGCCCTTGCCAACCTTGGCGACCTCGGCCGCGAAATCCTCCTCGACCTTCGCGATGCCCTCGCCGACCTCCAGCCGAACGAAGCCGGTGATCTCGACACCGGCCTCCTTGGCCGCGGCGCCGACGGTCAGGTCGGGGTTCACCACGAATTGCTGTCCCAGCAGCGTCACCTCGGCCAGGTACTTCTTCATCCGGCCCTCGATCATCTTCTCGATCACCGCTTCGGGCTTGCCGGATTCGCGCGCGATGTCGATCTGCACCGCCCGCTCCTTCTCGACCACCGCCGGGTCAAGGTCGTCCTCGGACAGCGACGCTGGGCTGGCCGCGGCGACGTGCATTGCCACCTGCCGCGCAAAACCGGCATCCTCGCCCTTGTAGGCTACCAGAACACCGATCTTGCCCATGTCCGGCGCCGCGGCCGCGTGGACGTAAGACACCACCGCATCGCCGTCCAGCGCCGCCATCCGGCGCACCGACATGTTCTCGCCGATAGTGGCGATGGCGTCCGTGATGATCGTACCCACCGGCTTGCCGCCGATCTTGGCATCCTGCAGCGCCTCGACCGAACTGACGGTCAGCGCCGTCTTGGCGATGCCGGCGACCATCTTCTGAAACTCGGGGTTGCGCGCGACGAAGTCGGTCTCGGAATTGACCTCGACGGCGACGCCGCGGCCGCCATCGACCGCCACCGCCACCAGTCCTTCGGCCGCGGTGCGGCCCGACTTCTTGGCCGCCTTGGCCAGACCCTTGGTGCGCAGCCAGTCGACCGCGGCCTCCATGTCGCCGCCGGTCTCGGTCAGCGCCTTCTTGGCGTCCATCATGCCTGCGCCGGTGCTGTCGCGCAGCTCTTTCACCATGCTTGCGGTGATTGCCATCTCGGCTCTCCTCAATTGTCGCGGAACGCGAGCGGGACCGGTGCAACCGGTCCCCTGCCCGCCGGTGTCAGGAACGGATTATTCCTTGCTTTCCAGCTCGTAGGGCGCGTCCTTCGCAACCGCATCGTCCGACACGGTCTCCGATGAGGCTTCGCCCACCTCGACGCCCGGCTCGGCGCCCTTGGCCGGTTTCTTCTCGGTCGAAGTCTTGGCCGCGGTCTCGGCCGGAGGCTTGGCTGGCGTTTCGGCCGTCGTCTCGACCGGCGTTTCAGCAGTGTCGACGGCGTCCTCCACAGGCGCCTCTTCCATCGCACCCACATCGATGCCGGCAGCGTCCATCTGCGCCGACATGCCGTCCAACGCCGAGCGGCTGACCAGGTCGCAGTAAAGCGAGATCGCCCGCGCGGCGTCGTCGTTGCCGGGGATAATATAGTCGATGCCCGCGGGCGAGCAGTTGGAATCGACCACGGCGACGACCGGGATGCCCAGCTTGTTGGCCTCGGCCACGGCAAGGTCTTCCTTGTTCACATCGATCACGAACAGAAGGTCCGGCAGGCCGCCCATCTCGCGGATCCCGCCCAGCGAGGCTTCCAGCTTGGCGCGGTCGCGCTCGATCGACAGACGCTCGCGCTTGGTCAGACCCTCGGCGCCCTCGGCCATCTGCTCGTCGATCTGCTTCAGCCGGGCGATCGACTGCGACACGGTCTTCCAGTTGGTCAGCGTGCCGCCCAGCCAGCGATGGTTCATGTAGTATTGCGCGCACCGCTCGGCGGCCTGGGCGATGGGCTGCTGCGCCTGCCGCTTGGTGCCGACGAACAGGATGCGGCCGTTCTTGGCCACCGTCTCGCGCACCACCTGCAACGCCTTGTCCAGCATCGGCACGGTTTGCGTCAGGTCGATGATGTGAATGCCGTTCCGGTCGCCATAGATGAATTCCGACATGCGCGGATTCCATCGCTGGGTCTGGTGGCCAAAGTGAACGCCGGCTTCGAGAAGCTGGCGCAAAGAGAATTCAGGCAGAGCCATGCTGCACGTTCCTTTTCCGGTTTCATATCCTCGGCGCAGCCATGACGCCCCTCTCGGGACAACCGGCGGACGCAAACGGGATGTCTCCCCGCAAGGCCCAGACCACGCCTGTGAAGTCCGCGCGTCCTATGCGATCGCGCCTGCTTTGGCAAGTCCCTCCCGTGGCTTCTTCATCTTGCCCGAAACACCTCGGAGGAGCGCGAGGGGGCTGTGGCCCCCTCGCTTCGGTCGGACTGGCCGCGGGCCGGTTCGATACCCTGTGCCCCGCGCTTGGGACTCAGCGCCACGGTCCCGGCTCGATTTCCGGCGCGAGCACCGAGAACGGCCAGCGCAGGCGCCTTCGCCAGGCATCGCGCCAGATCAGGCGCTCGATTGGCGACAGCTTCGGCCGCTTCACGATCTTCCGCTCGTAGGTCATGGTGTGTCTCTCCTATCGGTGGCGAGGCGACCGCCGTGGCCGCCTCGCCCACGCGCCGCATCAGTTCCGCGCCACATCGTCCGCGACGCCCAGCCGGGCCTCGTCGCGATCCTCTCCGACCGTGAACTGCAGCCGGACGCCCATGCCCTCGGACATGCCCAGCATGACCTGGACCAGCGGGCCCTCGACCCCGGCGTAGTCACCGGTGCCCCCGGTGATGGCGCGGTGCACGGGCACGTCGATGTCGGCCAGCTCGGGTCCCTGCGAGATCAAGAGGTCGCCGTCTTCGAACTGGAACACCTGGCGGGTGATGACCACGGTCCCGGTCTGGGTCCGCATCCCTTCGCCCACGAAGTAGCCGTCGCAGGTCCAGGTGCCCAGCACCTTCTCGGGCCAGACCGGCGAGCCGTCCGGGTTGACGCCCTCGACGTCGCCGTCGAGCGTGCCGGCCGGGTAGATGTAGCCTTGGGTGACGAAGGCGTTGCCATAAGCCGGCATGCCGTCGTCGAAGACCGGCGCGGCGGCGAAGACGAACCGGGTCTGGTCCTCGGCCACGTCGAAGGCGTCAAGCCGCTCGGCCGCGCCGGGCATTGCCATACCGGCCAGAAGCGCGGCGCCGATAAAGGTGGTTCTGATCATGATTGTTCTCCCATTGTCAGGTTGTTCGGGCCGGAAGTTCAGGTGGCGGCCGGCCCGGTTTCCGCCAGACCCCGGGCGTCCGGCAAGCCGGGTCGCCCAGGTTTTCCGATGGTTCGAAGGCTGCGGGCTAGCGTTCCAGCCCGATGTCCCGCAGCAGGTGGCGGCTCAGGTGCAGCCCTGGCGGCAGCCGCCGGTGCCGGGTCCCGCCGGGCGGCGGGAACAGCCGGTCGAGATGGCGCGTGACACCCTCCTCACGCATCGGCCCGCTCCGGCAGCACGGCATGCGCGACGCAGCCGACATGGCGGTGGTCGGTGCCGCAGCAGCCGCCCAGCACCTTCAGCGCCGGCAGGATCCGCGCAAGCTCGGCATGCAGCTCGCCGAATTCCTGCGGGTTGCCGTCGTCCAGTTCCTCGGCCTCGTCCAGCTCGGCATGGCTCATGCGCGAGGCGTTGGCCCGGACGCCGCCGATCCGGCTCAGCCAGGCCGCGCCCCGTTCCAGCGCGCCGCGGAAATGATCGGGATGGGCGCAGTTGATCATGTACCAGATCGGTGCGCCGTCCGTCGCCGCGTCAACCCGGGCGATGGCGTCGGAAATCGCCGCTCCGTCGGGCAGCCGCCCGTCGGTCTCGACGGTGAACGACACCACGCAGGGGATGCCGGCTGCAACCGCGGCCCGAACCAGGCCGATGGCCTCGCCGGCATGGGTCATGGTGACCGCCGAGACCAGGTCGGCTCCGGCCGCGGCCAGCGCCTCGATTTGCGGGGCGTGGATCGCCTGCGCCCGGTCCGGCGTCAGCAGGTGTTCAGGCGAGTATCCGTCGCCCGCCGGGCCCACCGCGCCGTTGATCACAATGGGCGTATCCGGGAACTCGGCACTGATCTCCCGCGCCAGCGCGACCGAGCGGCGGTTCGCTTCCGCGATCTCGGCCGTTGTCACGCCCAGTGCCTCAGCCCAGGCGGCGCCGGCGCGCCAGGTCGGCGTGTCCAGCACGAAGCCGGTGCCAGCCTCTCGCGCGATCTCGACATAACGCCGGAAATAGCGCCGCAGCGTCTCGCGGCCCTGCTCGGTGCGGACCAGCGGCCAGGCGGCGAACATCGGCAGGTCGTAGCCATCGTGAAAGACCAGCGTCGTCTCGAGACCGCCATCGGTCAGCCAGGGGCGCGGGGCCCGCAGCAGGCGGTCGGTCTGGGATATCGTCGGCATCTTCGTCTCCTCCTTTCGACAATGCCCACCTTTTGGCCCGGCCGGGGCTGGATCGGATAGTCGCCTTGCGGTACACTGTGGATCAATTCGATTTGACCAAGTCTTTCCAAGGGCTTCGCACCTGTGCCGGGTTTGGGGCGAATTTGACCGCCCGGTCAAACCTGACCGCTGGTGCAGTAAATCGCTGGAGATTGCCGTGGGCAGAGGCGCAGACACACGGTCAAGGATTCTCGACGTGGCGCAGGAATCGATTCTCGCCAAGGGCTTCGACGCCACCTCGATCGAAGAGATCGTCGCTGCCGCCGAGATTACCAAAGGCGGCTTCTTCTATCACTTCCCGGACAAGAACGCGCTCGCGAAGGCGCTGATCGATCGCTACATCGAGGACGAAGAGGCGCTGTTCGACGATCTCTTCAAACGCGCCAGCGAGCTTTCCGACGATCCGCTGCAGCGCGCGCTGATCGGGCTCAAGCTGATGGCCGAATTGCTCGAGGACATGCCGCACGGCCATCCCGGCTGCCTGGTGGCCAGTGCCGTCTATCAGGACAGGCTGTTCTCGGGGGACGTCCGCGACACCAACCGCGCCGCCTTGCTGAACTGGCGGCGCAGGTTCCGCGAGCATTTCGAAGAGATCGCGGCGCTCTACCCGCCCCGCGACGAGGTCGACCTGGATTGCCTGGCCGACATGGTCTCGACCGTGGTCGAGGGCGGCATCGTCGTTTCCAAGGCGATCGACGATCCGCGGGTGACCGCGTACCAGGTGATGCTGCTGCGGTCCTACATCAAGCTGCTGTTCCAGCCGGTCCGGCACTGAGATCGCGCCGCGGCGGCCCTTCGCCCGCCGCTTGCAATAGCCGCGGCCCTGCAGCAGAAGCGGCGCCATGGCCTCTGCCCCACACGTCCTCTGCATCGGCTCGGTCCTCTGGGACATCATCGGCCGGTCCGCCAGCCACATGGCGGAAGGCGCCGACGTGCCGGGCCGCATCACCCGCCTGCCCGGCGGCGTGGCGATGAACATCGCGATGACGCTCCGGCGCTTCGACATCGCGACGGCGCTTCTGACCGCCATCGGCCGCGATCCCGAGGGCGACGAGCTGGTCGCCGCCTGCGCGCGCATGGGCATGGACACCGGCTACGTCTACCGTTCCGACGATCTGCCCACCGACCGCTACATGGCCGTCGAGGGCGCCAACGGCCTGATCGCCGCCATCGCCGACGCCCATTCGCTCGAGGCGGCCGGCGACAAGATCCTGCGGCCACTGCATGACGGGCGGCTGGGATCGGCCGTGGCGCCCTTTGACGGGCTCGTTGCGCTGGACGGCAACCTGACCGAGGACCTGCTCACGCGCATCGCCGACGACCCGGCCTTTGGCCGGGCCGACCTGCGCGTCGCCCCGGCGAGCCCCGGCAAGGCCGAGCGCTTGCTGCCCCTGTTGCACCACCCGCGGGCCACGATCTATGTCAACCTCGAAGAGGCGGGCCTGCTCTGCCGCACCCGCTTCGCCACCGCGTCGCAAGCGGCGCGGGCGCTGCGCGATCGCGGCGCGGCGCGCGTGCTGGTCACCGATGGCGGGCGCCCGGCGGCCGAGGCGGGTTCGGAGGGCCTGCTGCAAGCGCAGCCACCCAAGGTGATGGTCACCCGCGTGACCGGCGCGGGCGACACCTTCATGGCGGGCCACATCGCTGCCTGCCTGCGTGGTGCCAGGGCGCAGGACGCACTCGACCAGGCGCTGCGCGCCGCCGCCGATTACGTTTCGGGGGATACCCATCTATGATCACGCTGCACTTCAGCGACGAGGTGGCGCAGGCACGCCGCGCGGGCCACCCGCTGGTCGCGCTTGAATCCACCATCATCACCCACGGCATGCCCGCGCCGCATAACCTCGATACCGCGCGCCGGGCCGAGGCGACGGTGCGCGACAACGGTGCGGTACCCGCGACCATCGCCGTGCTGGAGGGACGCCTGCATATCGGGCTCGACGCTTCGCAACTGGAACAGCTGGCGCAAGCCAAAGACGTCGCCAAGCTGTCGCGCGCCGACCTCGCCGTTTGTCTAGCCACCGGCGGCACCGGCGCGACCACCGTTGCCGCGACGATGATCGCGGCGCACCTGGCCGGCATCGAGGTCTTCGCCACAGGCGGCATCGGCGGCGTGCACCGTGGCGCCGAAAGCAGCTTCGACGTCTCTGCCGACCTTCAGGAATTGGCGCAAACGCCCTTGACGGTGGTCTGCGCCGGGGCCAAGGCGATCCTCGATTTGCCCAAGACACTGGAAATGCTGGAAACCCTCGGCGTGCCGGTCATTGCCGTAGGCCAGAACGCCCTGCCCGCCTTCTGGTCACGCGATTCGGGACTGACGGCGCCGCTGAGGCTCGACACGGCGTCCGCCATCGCGCGAGCGCACCGGACCCGCGTCGCCATGGGCCTCTCCGGCGGTCAGCTGATCGCCAATCCGATCCCCGCGGAAGACGAGATCCCGTATGACGACATCCAGAAAGCCGTCGCAAGCGCGCTGTCCGACGCACGAACGCAAGGCATCGCCGGCAAGGACGTCACGCCGTTTCTGCTGGCCCGGATCCACGATCTGACGGCGGGCCGCTCGCTGACCGCCAACATCGCACTGATGCTCAATAATGCGCGTCTTGCAGCCCGCATCGCCACGCAATTGACCGGGATGAAAGAATAAATCGCCCCTGTCCCTTGCGGCATGTTGTGGGACGGCGGGATGTTGCCTATGTTCAGCCGGTGATGGCGGCGGAACTCCTTCCATGAAACCGATTTTTGAGCAGAACCACCCCGAACCGCCCAAGCCGTGGCGTCCTTTCGCGCGGCTCAGGACGAATTTCCTGACCGGACTGGTGGTCATCGCGCCCATCGGGCTGACCATCTGGCTGATCTGGTCGGTCGCGGGCTGGGTCGACAGCCTTGTCCTGCCGTGGGTGCCCAGCCAGTTCCGCCCCGAGCATTACATCGGCATCAACCTGCGCGGCGCCGGTGTCATCATCTTCCTGTTTTTCACCGTCGTCGTCGGATGGATGGCCAAGGGCATCATTGGCCGGTCGTTCCTTGCCTGGGGCGAGGGCCTGGTCGACCGGACGCCGGTCGTCCGCTCTATCTACAATGCCCTGAAGCAGATCGCGGAAACCGTGTTCAGTCAGGCCGAAACCTCCTTCGACACGGCCTGCCTGGTGGAGTATCCGCGCAAGGGCATCTGGGCCATCGCGTTCATCTCGACCACCGCGAAGGGAGAGATCCAGGGCTCGATCCCGCGCGATGATCAATTGATGTCGGTGTTTCTGCCGACGACGCCCAACCCGACCTCGGGCTTTCTGCTGTTCGTCCCGAAGGCCGATGTGATCGAACTGTCCATGACGGTCGAGGACGCCGCAAAGCTGGTGATCTCGGCCGGTCTCGTCTACCCCAACGGCAAGGACAAGGTTCCGGCGATCGACGTCGAAAAGCTGCCGCAGGAAGATCGCGAGAAGATCAGCGCCTGATCCTCAGCCGAACATCGCCCGCAGATCGACCGATCCTTGCTTGCCGATCTTGTCCTTGTGGTCGGTCAGGAACGCCTCGGCCGCCGCCCGTCCCGCGGCCTTCAGCCGCGAGATCAACCAGGCGTTGGGAATCGTTTTCGTGGCAACCGACAGCTCGTTCATCAGCCCGTCATCGGCGATCATGTGGATCAGCACGTCCTTCATCGTGCCGCGCTTGACCCGGCCGTCGTCGATCAGCCGGTGAACGAATTCGA
>JAHELH010000245.1 GCA_024644285.1 Paracoccaceae bacterium
CATGCACGAGGCGGCGGTGAAGGTGCCGCTGATCGTCTACGATCCGCGGGCCGCGGCCGACGCCACCCGCGGCACGGTCTGCAACGACCTCGTCGAATCCATCGACCTCGCCGCGACCTTCATCGAGATGGCGGGGGCCGAGGTGCCCGACCACTGGATCGAGGGTCGCTCGCTGTTGCCGTTGTTGCGCGGCGAAACACCCGGGGACAGGCGCCGCTTCGTGATCAGCGAGTTTTCCTACGCGGCGACGCACAGCGCGGTGCGGCTGGGCCTGTCCGACCGCGACGCGCGGATTTTCATGGTGGCGGACAAGCGCTGGAAACTGATCCATTTCGAGGGCGGGTTCCGGCCGATGCTGTTCGACCTGCAGACCGACCCCGAGGAGTTCGTCGACCTCGGCGCCAGCCCGGACCATGCCGAGGTGCGCGCGATGATGTACGAACGCCTGGGCGAATGGGGAAGGCGGCAGTCACAGCGCGTCACCCGCTCGGCCGCCGATATTGCGCGGATGCGCGGCGCGTCCGAGCGGCGCGGCGTCGTCCTGGGCGTCTTTGACGATGATGACGTCGAGGCAGAGCTGATCGCGAAGTACACCGGCCGCGCCAGGGCGGATTTCACCGGCGGCGAATAGCCTATGCCGGTTTGACCCAGGACAAGGCCGCGCGGCGCGTGGCGGCTATCCTCTCTGCTGGAGGGAGGAAAGCATGATCTCCGAAACTCTGACCTTCTGGCTGATCCAGGGTCCTGGCTGGGCGCTCGTGGCCTACCTGGTCTGGGCGCAGTGCCTTACCGCGTTCAGCTATGCGCTCGGCGTCCGGATGGGGACCCAGGAACCGCCCGAGCGGATCACGGAGGTCGGTGTCGCGTTCTGGTGGGGCATCGCGGTGGCGGACCTTGTGGTCTACACGCCGCTACTTGCCGCGGGTCTCGCGGCTCACTGGGCGGGGTGGGGCTGGGGCGTGCCTTCGCTTGCGGCGGCGCTCGGGATCACCATCTACTGGCCGATACTGTGCCTGGCGACGATTTGGCGCGCGCGCGGCGCGCCCGGCTGGTCGCTGCCGAAAGAGCGCAGCTACTGGATCGTCCTGCCGATCATCGCCGGCTGGGCGCTGCTCGCCCTGATGATCCTGGTCATCCCGGTTGCCTGACCGCAGCGGGCGTCCTAGGCTGCGCCGATCGCGAACGGGGGGCGCGCTGCATCATGGCCCGACTGCTGCTTTACTATGCCCATCCAGGCCACCGGTTTTCCCACGTCAACGCCGAGATGCTGGCCGCCGCCCGCCGCGTCGAGGGCATCACCGTGGTCGACCTCTACGCCGAGTATCCCCGGCACGACATCGACATCGACCGCGAGCAAAAGCGGCTGCTGGATCACGACATCGTCGTCTTCCAGTTTCCGCTGTTCTGGTACTCGACCCCGTCGCTGATCAAGGAATGGCAGGACCTGGTGCTGGAACACGGCTTCGCCTACGGCAAGGACGGCACCGCGCTGGAGGGCAAGAAGATGCAACTGGTCGTGACGGCGGCCGGGCCGGCCGAAGCCTACGCGCCGGACGGCTACCAGAACCATCACCTGCGCACCTTCCTGCGCCCGCTGGAACAGACTGCCGCGCTGTGCAAGATGGAATTCCTGGTGCCCTACGTGCTTTACGCGTCCCTGCGGGCGCCGCGCGAGGACCGGGTGGCGCCGCATGTCGCGGGCTACCGCCGGTTGCTGGAGGGTCTGCGCGACGACCGGTTCCGCGGATTGCTGGCCGCTGCCGACGACGTGATGACCCTCGACACCCTTCCCGCCCTCGTGGAGCACTGAGCCATGGACGGTTTCCTGCTTCTGGCGTTCATCTTCCTCGTCGCCGGCGTGGCCGCCGTGCCCATCGCGTCGCGGCTGGGGCTGGGATCGGTGCTGGGCTACCTGATCGCCGGCATCGCCATCAGCCCGCTTCTGGCGGCGCTGCACGTGGACGTGATCAGCCTGCAGCACTTTGCCGAGTTCGGCGTTGTGATGATGCTGTTCCTTGTCGGGCTGGAGCTGGAGCCGCGGATGCTGTGGGCGATGAAGGCGAAGCTTCTCGGTCTGGGCGGCCTGCAGGTCGGCCTGACCGCGCTGGCGGTGATGGGGGTCGCGCTGATGCTCGGCCAGCCTTGGACAATCGCCCTGGCCATCGGCTTGATTTTCGCTTTAAGTTCGACCGCCATCGTCCTGCAAACGCTGGGGGAAAAGGGTCTGCTGAAAAGCGACGGCGGGCAGTCGAGCTTTCAGGTCCTGCTGTTCCAGGACATCGCGGTGATCCCGATGCTGGCGCTGATCCCGCTTCTGGCGATACCCGAACTGATGGACGCCGCCGGTCACGCCGCCGATGCGGCGCATGGCGCCGGGGAGGACGCGCACGGGCCGGCCGCGCCGGGCTTCGTCGACGCGCTCGAGGGCTGGCAGCGCGCGTTGGTGACGGTCGCGGCGATAGCTGCGGTGATCGTCGGCGGTTCGTATCTGACCCGCCCGGTCTTCCGGTTCATCGCCATGGCGAAGCTGCGCGAGCTGTTCACCGCCACGGCGCTGCTGATCGTCATCGCCATCGCCCTGCTGATGACGTTCGTCGGCCTGTCGCCGGCGCTGGGCACCTTCCTGGCCGGCGTCGTGCTGGCCAACAGCGAGTACCGGCACGAGCTGGAAAGCGACATCGACCCGTTCAAGGGGCTGCTGCTGGGCCTGTTCTTCATGACCGTGGGCGCAGGGATCGATTTCGGTCTGCTGTTTGGCAACATCCTGGGGATCCTCGCCCTGACGCTGGGGCTGATCGCGCTGAAGACAGCCATCCTGCTAGGGCTTGCCTATCTGTTCCGTATTGAGGGTGCCGACCGCTGGCTGTTCGCGCTGGGCCTGGCGCAGGCGGGCGAGTTCGGCTTCGTCCTGCTCAGCTTCAGCGTCGCCAACGAGGTCTTGCCGCCGGCGCTCGCCGACCAGCTGCTGCTGGTCGTCGCCCTGTCGATGCTGCTGACCCCGGTCCTGTTCATCGCCTATGAACGCCTGGCGGTGCCCCGCTATACCGGCGAGGCCGAGCGAGAAGCCGACGAGATAGACGAGGAGGGCGAGGTGATCATCGCCGGTCACGGCCGCTGGGGCGGCATCGTCAACCGGATGCTGCGCAGCGCCGGCTACAAGACGGTGGTGGTGGATTACAACTCGGCGCATCTGGAAATGATCCGCGCTTTCGGCTTCAAGGCCTTTTACGGCGACGCCTCGCGGCCCGACCTGCTGCACGCGGCGGGGATCGAGAAGGCGAAGATGCTGGTGGTGGCAATCGACGAGAAGGACCAGATCACCGAGATCGTGCGCTACGTGGTGCAGCACTACCCACACGTCCATGTCATCGCCCGCGCCAAGGACCGCAACCACGTTTACGAGCTCTATGCCGCGGGCTGCCGCGACATCATCCGCGAACTTTTCGACAGCGGTGTGCGCGCCGGGCGCTCGGCCTTCGAGGCGCTGGGGCTTCACCCGTTCGAGGCCGACCGCATGGCGCGCGGCTTCGTGCGCCAGGATCAGCATGCCATCGCAGAACTGGCGCGGCTCTACGACCCCGAGACCCCGATCCACCGCAACTCGGCCTACGTCGAACGCGCCAAGGAACTGATGGAAGAGCAGGAGGCCGCTATGCGCGGTAGCGCCGGCGCTTTCGGCGGCCGCGTCGAGCGCGGCTGGGTGCCGCCGGTGGGGCGCGAGGGCGAGGCCGAGGAAGAGCGCGCGCGGTCCGGGTCGTGACCGGGCCGCGCATCGCGGTTGTCGGCGCCGGGCTGGCCGGGCTGACGGCGGCGCATCGGCTGGCGCGGGTCGGGCTGGCGGTAACCGTGTTCGACAAGGGCCGGGGCATAGGCGGGCGGCTGTCCGTGCGGCGCACCGATCTCGGCCCGTTCGACCACGGTGCGCAGGTATATGACGGCGCCGATGCGGGCTTTCGGGATTTCC
>JAHELH010000246.1 GCA_024644285.1 Paracoccaceae bacterium
TTCATGGGGTTACCCGGGCCGTTCTCTCATTGACGCGGGAAGTCGGGATCATTAACTCCAACGCAACCCGCCCGGCGCGCCCGCCGGGATTTAGAACTGTTCTAAGGTCCCCGATAAAATTCGTCAAGAATTCCGGCGCGGGCCTGCGAACCAAACGCACGAGGCGCTTGCATGCCCGAGGTAATTTTTCCCGGCCCCGAAGGCCGCCTGGAAGGTCGCTATCATCCGCAAAAGGCCAAGGACGCGCCGATCGCGATCATCCTGCACCCGCATCCGCAATTCGGCGGCACGATGAATAACCGGGTCGTCTACAACCTGCATTATGCCTTTTACAACATGGGCTTCACCGTGCTGAGGTTCAATTTCCGCGGCGTCGGGCGCAGCCAGGGCGAATATGACCAGGGCATCGGCGAGTTGAGCGACGCCGCCAGCGCGCTCGACTACCTGCAGTCGATGAACCAGAACGCCAAGCATTGCTGGGTCGCGGGCTTTTCCTTCGGCGCCTGGATCGGCATGCAACTGCTGATGCGCCGGCCCGAGATCACCGGCTTCATCAGCGTCTCGCCGCCCGCCAACATGTACGATTTCTCGTTCCTGGCGCCCTGCCCGGCCTCGGGCCTGATCATCAACGGCACCGCCGACCGGGTCGCGCCGCCGAAGGACACCCACTTGCTGGTCGAGAAGTTGCACGAGCAGAAGGGCATCACGATCACCCATCAAGAGATCGAGGAGGCGGGCCATTTCTTCGAGGACCCGCATATGGAACAGATGATCGGGGCGGTCGACGAATATGTCCGCCGCCGCCTGACCGAGACCTCGCGATAGGCGCCTAGCCGTCGACGATCCCGTTCAGCGTCGCGCTGGGCCGCATCACCTCCGCCGTCTTGTCCGCATCGGTGTGGTAGTAGCCGCCCAGATCCACCGGCTTGCCCGCACCCGCCGACAGCTCTGTCAGGATCGCCTGTTCGTTCTCGGCCAGCGCCTGCGCCATCGGCGCGAAGGCCGCCGCCAGGTCGGCGTCGTCGGACTGCGCCGCCAGCGCCTCGGCCCAGTAGCGGGCGAACCAGTAATGGCTGTGACGGTTGTCGGGCTGGCCGACCTTGCGGCCGGGCGAGCGGTTGTTGTCGAGGATGCCCTGCGTCGCCGTCTCGGCCCCGGCGCCCAGAACGCCCGCTTTGGCGTTTCCGCGCGCGTCGGCGAGGAAATTGAAGGATTCTCCCAGCGCGCAGAACTCGCCCATGGAATCCCAGCGCAGGTGGTTCTCTTCCATCAACTGCTGCACGTGCTTGGGCGCCGAACCGCCGGCGCCAGTCTCGAACAGACCGCCGCCATTCATCAGCTTGACGATGGACAGCATCTTTGCCGAGGTGCCGAGTTCGAGGATCGGGAACAGGTCGGTCAGGTAGTCGCGCAGCACGTTGCCGGTGATGGCGATGGAATCCTTGCCCGCGGTGATCGTCTGCAGCGTCTGGCGTGTCGCCTCGCGCGGAGCCATGAACTTGAATTTATCCGCGACGCCAGCGGCTTCCAGCGCGGGCTTCACGTATTCTATCAGCTGCGCGTCATGCGCGCGGGTCGCATCCAGCCAGAAGATCGCCTCGGACCCGGCCAGCCGCTGGCGGTCCAGGGCAAGCTGGATCCAGTTCTCGATGGGCGCCTGTTTCACGGTGCAGGCGCGCCAGATGTCGCCTGCCTCGACGTCGTGCGAATGCAGCGTGTCGCCGTTGGCAAGAACGATCCGGAACGTGCCGTCGGCGGGTGCCTGGAAGGTGGTGGGATGGCTGCCGTATTCTTCCGCCTTCTGCGCCATCAGCCCGACATTGGCCACCGCCCCGGCGGTCGACGGGTCCAGCGCGCCATTCGCCTTGAAGTACTCGATGGCCTCGTCATAGACCGGCGCGTAGCAGCGGTCGGGGATCACGCAGTTGACGTCGCCCTCGGCGCCGGTGGAATCCCAGCCCTTGCCCCCGGCCCGGATGATCGCCGGCATGGAGGCGTCGATGATCACGTCCGATGGCACGTGCAGGTTGGTGATGCCGCGGTCGCTGTCGACCATGTAGATTTCGGGGCGCTCGCCCTTCAGTGCGGCGATCTCGCCCAGGATCGCCTTGCCATTCGGCATCCCCTCGATGGCCGCCAGCACGTCGCCGAGCCCCGAATTGGGCGAGCCGCCCGCCGCCTCGATATCCTTGGCGTGCTTGTCCCAAACCGGACCAAGCCAGGCGGTAACCGCGTGCCCGAACAGGATCGGGTCCGAGACCTTCATCATCGTGGCCTTCAGGTGCAGCGAGAACATGATCCCGTCGCGCCGGGTGGCCTCGATCTGGTCCTTCAGGAACGCGCCAAGCGCCCCGGCGGACATGAAGGTGGCGTCGCAGACCGTGCCCTCGGCCAACGGATATTTCGGCGTCAGAACCTTGGTATCTCCGTCCTTCCCCACGAACTCGATCCTTGCATCGCCCGCCTGCGCGGCGGTGATCGTGGCCGAGACCTCGTTGGCCCGGAAATCACCTCCCGGCATGGATGACACATGGGTCTTGCTGTCTTTCGACCATGCGCCCATGGAATGCGGGTTCGCCTGGGCATAGTTCTTCACCGCCCGGGCCGCGCGGCGGTCCGAATTGCCCTCGCGCAGAACCGGGTTCACCGCCGAGCCCTTAATCGCGTCGTAGCGGCGGCGCACCTCTTTCTCTTCCTCGGACGCGGGGTCTTCGGGATAGTCGGGCAGCGCATAGCCCTGCCCCTGCAGCTCTTCTACGGCGGCGACCAGCTGCGGCACCGAGGCGGAAATGTTGGGCAGCTTGATCACGTTGGCGTCCGGCGTCTTCACCAATTCGCCCAGCCAGGCCAGGTCGTCCGATTGCCGTTGCGCCTCGCTTAGGTATTCCGGGAATGCCGCGATGACGCGCCCCGCCAGCGAGATGTCGCGGGTGCCCACGCTGACGCCCGCCGTCGATGCGAAAGCTCGTATGATCGGCAGGAACGAGGCGCTGGCCAGTTCCGGGGCCTCGTCGACCTTGGTGTAGATGATGTCGTGGTTATCCGATTGTGCCATGGCCGGCTGTCCTCTTTTTCGGGGCGCGCCGGACTGGCGCGGCAGCTTTCGCACCGGGGTAGCGAAGGCGGCAGTTCAAGTCAATGCATACCATTGTATACCGAAACGCATTCCCCAGAATGCGCGCTTTCGCCCCGACGCAAATGGGCTATCAAGGGCGAAGCCGGAACAGTCATCGGGAGACGCAGATGAGCAAGATCAAGGTCGAAAACCCCATCGTCGAACTCGACGGCGACGAGATGACGCGGATCATTTGGGACTTCATCAAGAAGAAGCTGATCCTTCCCTATCTGGACATCGACCTGCTCTATTACGATCTCGGGATCGAAGAGCGCGACCGCACCGAAGACCAGATCACCGTCGATGCCGCCGAGAAGATCAAGGAGGTCGGCGTCGGCGTGAAGTGCGCCACGATCACGCCGGACGAGGACCGGGTCGAGGAGTTCGGGTTGAAGAAGATGTGGCGCAGCCCGAACGGCACGATCCGCAACATTCTAGGCGGCGTGATCTTCCGTCAGCCGATCATCTGCCGCAACGTCCCCCGCCTGTTGCCCGGCTGGACCAAGCCGATCGTGGTCGGCCGCCACGCCTATGGCGACCAGTACCGCGCCACCGATTTCCGCTTTCCCGGCGCGGGCAAGCTGACACTGAAATTCGAAGGCGATGACGGCGAGGTGATCGAGAAAGAGGTGTTCCACGCGCCCGGCGCGGGGGTGACCATGGCGATGTACAACCTCGACGACTCGATCCGTGATTTTGCCCGTGCATCAATGAATTACGCGCTGAACCTGAAGTGGCCTCTGTACCTGTCGACCAAGAACACGATCCTCAAGGCCTATGACGGCCGGTTCAAGGATCTGTTCCAGCAGATCTTCGAAGAAGAGTTCGAGGCCGAGTTCAA
>JAHELH010000247.1 GCA_024644285.1 Paracoccaceae bacterium
GGATCAGGATGAGTTTCAGCATGGGTCTTCCTTTCGCGGCCGGGCAGGGCGCCCGGACTTGCGAAAGCAACGCGCCGCGCGCCACCGGGTTCCCGTGCGGGCGGGCGTCTCACGGCCAGAGCCCCTCTGGCGGGTCGGCGATGATGCGGCCCGCGGACAGGTCGACCGTCGGCACCGCGTCGCGGGTGAACGGCAGAAGCACCGTGTCGGCAAGGCCCTCGGCCTCGATTTCCAGAAGGTCTGTGGCGCCGTGATTCAGCACCGACCGGACCCGGCCCAGGACCGTGCCGCCGGTGTCGCGCACCTCCAGCCCGATCAGGTCGGCATGATAGTATTCATCGTCGGGCAGCGCGGGCAGGGCGTCGCGGTCGGCGTAAAGCCTGGTGCCGCGCAGCGCATCGGCGGCCTCCTTGCTGGTCACGCCATCCAGCCGCGCGGCGAGGCCGTTCTTGATCGCCTGGGTGATCGTCGGCCGGAATGTGCGGCTGCCGTCCTCGGACCAGAGCGGGGCATAGTCGGCGATGGCTTCGGGTTCGGTGCAGAAGCTTTTCAGCCGCACCTCGCCGCTCACGCCGAAGGCGCCGGCGATGGCGCCGACGCAGACGCGGCCGGAACTCATCCCGTGCCGCCGAGAAGCGCGCCGGCGATCAACCGGTAATCGGCTTCGGGGATCGCGAACTTGCCCTGTCGGAAGGCCATGCCCCAGTGCCGGGGGTTCTTCACGAAGCTGAGCTGGTCCAGAAGCGGGCGCACCGGGACTTCCGCGACGTCGTCGAAGGCGGCGTCGCGGCACCAGGCGGTCATGCCGGGCTTGAAGTCGCGCTGATACGGGGCGTCGCCGGTGACCCGGGCATGGGCCACGAAGGCCTGCACCGGGTCGCCGTCGAAATCGGTCCTGGGCGCGTAGAGGATCACCGTGTCCCCGACATTCAGGCTTTTCACCGGCGCCTCGCGGCCGTGGCTGAAGGCCACGATGCCCATCTTGCGGGACATCGCGGCCTGCGCCCGGTGCACGACGCCGATGAAATGACGCGGAGCCATCGGGCGGCCGCCTTATGCCTTGGTTTCTTCCGAGGCCTCCTCGGCGGGGGCCTCATCGGCGGGCGTCTCTTCGGCCGGCGCTTCTTCGGCGGTTTCCTCGGCTTTCGCTTCCTCGGCGGGAGTTTCTTCGGCCGGGGTATCCGCCGCGGTTTCCTCGATTTGCGGTTCTTCGGCTGCCACCTCTTCGACCGCTTCTTCCTTGGCGGGCGCTTCCTCGGCCGGCTTCTCGGCGGCGGCCGCGGCCTTGTCGGCCTTCTCCTTGGCGCGCTCTTCGGCCTTCTTGCCGGGCTTGGCCCTTTGCGGGTTGCTGCGCTCTTTCTTGTCCATCACGCCGGCGGCTTCCAGCATGCGGGCGATCCGGTCGGTCGGCTGGGCGCCCTTGGCGATCCATTCCTGGATGCGCTCGACGTTCATCTTGACCCGGTCCTCGCTGTCCTTGGGCAGAAGCGGGTTGTAGGTGCCGAGTTTTTCCAGGAACCGGCCGTCGCGCGGCATGCGGCTGTCGGCGGCGACAATGGAATAGTGGGGGCGCTTCTTGCTGCCGCCACGGGCGAGTCGGATTTTCATGGCCATGTCGAGTAACTCCTTGGATGGCTGGGATCAGGGTGGGTCGGGACCCACCCTACGTTTGGTGTTGCTTGTGGTGTTGGATGACTTCCCGGATGATGAAGGCCAGGAATTTTTTGGCGAATTCGGGGTCGAGATCGGCGTCGCGGGCGAGCTGTTCGAGGCGGGCGATCTGTTCGGCCTCGCGCGTGGGGTCGCTGGGCGGCAGGTCGTGCGCAGCCTTCAGCTGGCCCACCTCGCGGGTGTGCTTGAAGCGCTCGCCCAGGGTATAGACCAGGATCGCGTCGAGCCGGTCGATCGAGGCGCGGTGGGTCTTGAGCAGCTCGGCGGCGCGGCTGGTGTCGGTCATGGGCGGAACTCGGGGGCAGGGTGACGGTAAACCTGGCACGGCCTGTCGCCGGAGGGTTGCGGCGCATCGGGGTCCAGCCTGGCGCCGAGCCGTTCGGCCAGCGCGACCGAGCGGTCGTTGCCATGGTCGATATAGCTGACGGCGGTGCGCCAGCCGAGGACCCGGTAGGCGAAGTCGCGCGCCGCGGCGGCGGCCTCGAAGGCGAGGCCCTTGCCCTCGTGCGCCTCGGACCACAGCGTCCAGCCGATCTCGGGCTCGGGCCAGTCGGCGGGATGCCAGGGGCCGGTCATGCCGAAAGGGACGTCGGAGCCCTTGGTCGTGATCACGAAGGAGCCATAGCCGCGCAGGACCCAGTGGCCGATCACATGGCCGAAGGTGCGCCAGGCGGCACGCAGGTCGAAGGGCCCGCCGATGAAGCGGCTGCGCTCGGTCTCGGCGAAGGCGCGCCAGTGCGGCCAGTCGGCCGCCTGCGGACCGCGCAGGATCAGCCGCTCGGTCTCGAGCACCGGGGTGATGAAGGTGACGCTCATCCGCGGGCCGCCCTGATGACGCGCTGCCGCGCGATGCTGGATGCACAAGCCGCCAGGCGACGCCAGCGGGCGGGCGTGGCGCGGGCCGCGGGGGCGGGATTCGCGTATTTCTGACCAGAAGAAGCGGACATGGTCATTTCTTCTTGCCGAAGCCGGACAGTCCGGGGGGCAGCTGCATGCCGCCGCCCCCGGGCATCGCCGGGAACCCCTTGGGCAGGCCGCCGCCGGCGCCCATCTGGTGCTGTGCGGCCTGAATGTCGGCCGGGCTGGGGCCGCCCTTGCCGAACATGCCGCGCATCGCCTGTTTCAGCATGCCGCCCTTGCCCATGCGGCCCATCTTTTTCATCATGTCGGCCATCTGCCGGTGCATCTTGACCAGCTTGTTGAGGTCGCTGACCTCGAGCCCGGCGCCGCGCGCGATCCGTTTCTTGCGGCTGGCCTGCAGGATCTGCGGGTTGGCGCGTTCCTTCTTGGTCATCGACTGGATCAGCGCGATCTGCTGGCGGATGATGCGGTCGTCGAACCCGGCCTCGTCCATCTGGCCCTTCATCTTCTTCATGCCGGGCATCATTCCCATGATGCCCTCCATGCCGCCCATCTTCATCATCTGTTCCAGCTGCATCCTCAGGTCGTTCATGCTGAACTGACCCTTCTGGAAGCGCTTCATCATGCGCTCGGCCTGTTCGGCCTCGATGGTCTGCTGCGCCTTTTCCACAAGGCTGACGATGTCGCCCATGCCGAGGATCCGGCCGGCGATGCGCTCGGGGTGGAACTCCTCGAGCGCGTCCATCTTTTCGCCCAGGCCGACGAACTTGATCGGCTTGCCGGTGACGGCGCGCATGCTGAGGGCCGCGCCGCCACGGCCGTCGCCGTCCATCCGGGTCAGCACCACGCCGGTGACGCCGATCTCGCGGTCGAAGTTCTCGGCCACCTCGACGGCGACCTGGCCGGTCAGGCCGTCGACCACCAGCAGGGTTTCGCGCGGGCCGGTGATGTCGCGGACCTCGGCGGCCTGCCGGATCAGGTCTTCGTCGATATGCAGGCGGCCGGCGGTGTCGAGCATGTAGACGTCATAGCCGCCCAGCGTCGCCTGCTGCTTGGCGCGCTTGGCGATCTGCTGCGCGGTTTCGCCCCTGACGATGGGCAGGGTGTCGACGCCGATCTGGCTGCCCAGGATCGCCAGCTGCTCCATCGCGGCGGGGCGGTTGGTGTCGAGCGAGGCCATCAGCACGCGCTTGCCGCGGGTTTCCTTCAGCCGCTTGGCCAGCTTGGCGGTGGTGGTGGTCTTGCCCGAGCCCTGCAGGCCGACCATCAGGATCGGCGCCGGCGGGTTGTCGATTTTCAGCTGGCCCGGATCGTCGTCGTCGCCCGCCAGTACGTGGACCAGTTCGTCATGGACGATCTTGACGACCTGCTGGCCGGGGGTGACGGATTTCGTCACCGCCTGGCCGG
>JAHELH010000248.1 GCA_024644285.1 Paracoccaceae bacterium
ACGGTGCGGCCAAGGCGGGCTTCGCCACATATCTGGCGGGCCTCAGAAACCGGCTGGGGCGCAAGGGCGTGCACGTGCTGACCGTCAAGCCCGGCCCGGTCGATACCGCGATGACCTGGGGGCTGGGCAGGCTGCCGCTCATGACCACGCCCGACCGCGTTGCCGCCGATATCCTGAAAGGCGTGAGCAAGCGGCGCAACGTGATCTACACCGCCGCCATCTGGCGCCCGGTGATGGCGGTGATCCGCGCCATCCCCGAGCCGATCTTCAAGAAGATGTCGATCTGAGGCGGGCGGTGCGTGAGATCACGCACCCTGCCCCGGGCTCAGCCGAACCATTGCTGCCACAGCCCGGCGGCGTGGAACATCAGCGACAGCATGATCATCAAAAGACCCAGCCCCATCTTGTCGCGCATCGCAAAGACGATGGGGTCGTAATCCTGCCGCCCCATATAGCCCAGCCGCACCATCCGCATCAGCCACAGCGCCAGCGGCACCACCGCGAGCCACAGCAGCCACCGCGTCGGGTAGAGCGGCGCGGCGTGGGCCGACAGGCTGTAGGCGAGGTAGACCAGCACCGATATCGCCGCCGAGATCAGGGCCACACGCAGGATCGCCGGGCGGTCGGCGCGGCCATAGGCGCGGCCCGGCAGCGGCGCGTCGGTCTTCGCCTTGGCAAGTTCGGTCAGGCGCTTGACGCAGCCGAGCGTTAGGAAGGCCGGGAAGATGAAGGCCAAGAGGTAGGCGGATACCGCGACCTCCACCGCCACCGCCCCGGCGATCACCCGGATGGTATAGAGCGCCGCCAGTATGCCGATATCGATCCAGCGCAGCCGCTTGAGCTTCAGCGAATAAGCCAGCGAGGCGAGCATGTAGCCCAGCACGACGCCGACGAATGCCAGCCCCAGCGCAGCGGCCAGCCCCAGCGAGATGGCGCAGAGCGCGACGCAGACCGCCATGCCGGTCTTGATCGGCACCGCGCCGCTGGCAAAGGGGCGCCGGTGTTTTGTGGCATGCAGGCGGTCGGCCTCGAGGTCCAGGAGGTCGTTGACGATATATATGGACGAGGCGGCGGCCGAGAACGAGGCGATGCCGATCAGCGCCAGCGCCAGGGCCTGCAGCGTGAAATCGTGCGCCGCGATCATCGGCACGAACAGCAGCACGTTCTTGACCCATTGATGCGGTCGCATCGCGCGCAGGATGTCGCGCCGGCGCACCCGCGAGGGAACTTGCGTGACGCATTTACCGGCGGCTTCGAGCTGGCGCGCGATCCCCGGGTGATGGCCCACGATCACAGCGCCCCTGGCGCGGTCCCATACGGCGCGGTCGGCATGCTCGTTGCCGGCATAGTCGAAGCCGGTCTCGGCATAGGCGGCCGCCAGCGCCTCGGCCTTGGCGTCGCCCTTGAGGTTGCGGCCGGGATTGGAGGCGAAGACGCGGTCCGACAGGCCGTGATCCTGCGCCAGCGCCTGCACCAGTCCGGCATCCGAGGCCGAGGCCAGCACCACTTCGCGCCCGGCGCCGCGCGCCTCGGCGGCGAGTTGCCGGACATCCTCGTTGACCGGCAGAAGCTCGGTCCTGAGCTCTGCCAGCTCCGCCAGTTCGCGCTTGAGCCGCGCGGGGTGGCGGACATGGCGCAGCACAGCGCCGATCGTGCGTAATGGGTGCTTGCCGAGCCCCGCCCAGAAGCATTCGTAAAGCATGTCGGTGCGAAGGAAGGTGCCGTCGACGTCGAGCGCCAACGGACGGGATTTAGCCATCCGCGCGCGTTCCCGACACGGCGAAGACACAGCCGTCAGAGATCAGCTCGGGCGGCGTGCGGCACAAGCCGCGCGCCACGGTCCAGGCCGCCAGGACCTTGGGCACGTAGGCGCGGGTTTCGGCATAGGGCGGCACGCCGTCATGCCGGCGCACCGCGTTCTCGCCGGCATTATAGGCGGCCAGCACCATGATCGGGTCGCCCGCGAACTCGCCCATCAGCCAGTCGAGATAGGCGACGCCGCCGCGGATGTTCTGCGTCGGGTCCTTGCTGTCTTTGACGCCGAATCGGCTGGCGGTGTCTGGAATGAGCTGCATAAGTCCTTCGGCGCCGGCGCTGCTGACCGCATCCGCGCGTCCGGCCGATTCGATGCCGATCACCGCCAGAACCAGCGCCGGAGAGACCCTTGTGCCGATGGTCGCGGCCAGGATGTCGATCCCGTGGCGCTCGGCGATCTTCTGCATGTGCTGCAGCCGCGGGGCTGACACGCCGGGCCCCTTGCCCAGCTGATGCAGCGCTGCGGTCAGCCGACCGGGCACCGCGTCGGTCAACGACGGCGACACCGCCTTCCAGTACCAGTCGAAGGCGGCCGTCGCCTTGGGCGCGGGCACGTCCGGCGACGGCGTCTTGAGCGCCGCGGGTTTGGCGACGGGCTTGGCGACCGGCTTGATCTGGACCGTGATCCGCCGGGCCGAGCCCGGCTTGGGAACGCCGACGCGCTTGAAGGTGAATTCTTGGAACGGGGGCGGATCGCCAGCCTGCACAGAAACCGGGTTCAGCAGCGCGAGCGCCGCCAGGAGGATCGAAAGACACCGCTTTACCATGCGCCGACTGCCCTGCCCTTGCCGTTTAGCCTCTGTGTCGCAAACTGCAGCCGATTTGACCAGTTTTTCGGTTAACGCGGGCCGAATTTCGTGCGGCTATTGTGTCAATATGCACCAAAAAAACCAAGTGTGTAACAGAGGTTTTTCAGTCCTTCTTGTTGAATATCAATTGGTTACCTGAAAATCGCGTGATTGCACCACATCCATCAAAAGGTACGAGGCGGGTCAAATTCTTGCCCCATTCCGCTGGCCTATTAGACCCATGCCAAGACGGGCAAAGGGACGGAACTCCCGGCGCTTGTGGCGGTAAAACAAAGCAAGCGCCCCTGACCAAACGGAGAGAATCCATGAAGCTGCTTAACCTGATCAAGACCTTCAGCCGCGACGAAGACGGTGCCGTGACCGTCGACTGGGTCGTGCTGACCGCTGCCATCGTCGGCCTCGGCATCGCCGTGCTGACCACTGTCGGCGGCGCCACCGACGACTATGCCGACAAGATCGGCTCGCACCTGTCCTCGCAGGGCGTCAAGACGACCTACTAAGGTTCGCGGGACGCAAGTCCCGACCGAAGGCCGCGCCCGGGAGAACCGGGCGCGGCTTTTTGCTTTTTGGCAGGTAACGCCCGCCTACGCGCGCTCCGGATGGGAAATGGTGCGATTGCCGCCCAAGTCTGGCCCCATTC
This sequence comes from Paracoccaceae bacterium, assembly GCA_024644285.1. Lineage (GTDB taxonomy): Bacteria > Pseudomonadota > Alphaproteobacteria > Rhodobacterales > Rhodobacteraceae > JAHELH01. Next base: position 3,265 of record JAHELH010000248.1, read on the forward strand.
GCGAAGTTAATTGAGCGTTACCAGGATGCGGTGGGATGCGCTCATGCATTCCGGACGCCAAGTCCTGGTCAAGCAACCACAACCAATGCCACCGGAGAGAAATCATGAAGCTGCTCACTATGATCAAGACCTTCAGCCGCGACGAAGACGGTGCCGTGACCGTCGACTGGGTCGTGCTGACCGCTGCCATCGTCGGCCTCGGCATCGCCGTGCTGACCACCGTCGGCGGCGCCACTGACGACTATGCCGACAAGATCGGCTCGCACATGTCCTCGCAGGGCGTCAAGACGACCTACTAAGGTTCGCGGGACGCAAGTTCCGACCGAAGGCCGCGCCCGGGAGAACCGGGCGCGGCTTTGCCGTTTGCGCGCACCCCGCAGGGCAAGTGCAACAGACAATCGAATCACGCGCAATTGTCCATGATTTTGACACATTGATCCGTAAACCCGTCGGCATCCAGGAACGCGCCCCGCGATCGAGGGCGCATATCGTAAGGACGGATGTTTTCATGTTGCAACGCATTGAACGGTTTTCCGCCGATACCAGCGGCGCGGTCACGGTGGACTTCGTGGTGCTGACCGCCTCGGTGATCGGCCTGATGTTCGCCGCCCTGTCGGTGTTCCTTGACGTTGTCACCGACCACGCCGATCTGACCAGCGAGACGATG
>JAHELH010000249.1 GCA_024644285.1 Paracoccaceae bacterium
GGCGGTCGAAGACGGGCTTGTAGCGGGCAAGATCGGCGTTGGCCTCGAAGAGCGCGTCGAGCCGGTCGTCGGGGATGCGGTTGAGCTCGAGCGAGAAGAAGACCAGCGGGGTGGTGTAGGTAGTGATCTTGTCCTGGTGGTCGGAAAGGAACTTGGCGCGGTCGGGGTCGGTGGTCTGCTGGTAATAGCGAAGGCCGGCGAACGACATGATGCGGCCGGCGACGATGTCGATCTTCTCGTGCCGCAGCACGCAGGTGAGCATTTCGCCGGCGTCGAGGGTGGCGAGCTTGCCCTCGTAGTCGGCGGCGAAATCGGCGCTGGCCTTTTCCAGCCAGTCGAGATCGCGTTTCAGTTCCGGCGCGTCGGGGCTTTCGTAAAGATCGGTGAGATCCCAGACCGGCAGGTCGCCGAGGTCCTGGCCGCCGGAGGTCTTGGCATCGAAAACGGGGCGGGGAAGGCTGCGCATGGGGGATCCTCTCGTGACGGTCGCCCTGACATATGCGCCGGGTCGGGGGCCGGCAAGGGTTTCGCTAGAAGCCGTAGAGCCCGGCGGGGTTGTCGACGAGGATGCGTTTCTGTGTCGCGGCGTCGGGGACGGCGCGCAGGAAGGCGTTCAATAGCGCGCCGCTGTCGGGGGTCTGCGCGTCGGCCAGCATGATGTGCGGCCAGTCGCTGCCCCAGAGGCAGCGTTCGGGGTTCGCGGCCACAAGCGCTGCGACATGGGCGTCGGCGGCATCGTAGGGGGCAGGGCAGAGGCGGTAGATGCCGGAGAGCTTGACCCAGGCATGGCCATCGGCAAGCAGGCGGCAGAGCGCCTGAAATCCGGGCTCGGCCGGGCCCGCGGCGAGGTCGGGCCAGCCGATGTGGTCGAAGACGACCGGGACGGGCAGCTTCGCCACGTCGTCCGCGATCTCGGCCATGTGCTTGTGCGCGTTCATCAGCATCTGGACGTGCAGGCCGCGTGCGGCCAGCCGCGGGGCCATGGCGCGGACGCCTTCCCATGACAGCACGCCCCCGTGGACATAGTTTAGGCGGATGCCCGTGCAGGCATTATCGGCCAGGAGATCGAGGTCGCCGTCGGTGGCTTCGTCCGTCACCAGGCAGATGGCGCGGGTGCCGGGGCCGAGACGGCGCGCGGCCTCGAGCGTGATGCGGTTGTCGGTGCCGTAGAGGATCGAGTGGACGACGACGCCTCGGGTCAGGCCGAGGGTGGCGGCGTGGGTGCGGTAGGTGTCGAGCCAGGCGTCGAAGTCGCGGCCCGGGGCCGGGTCCTCGGCGCGGCTCTCCCAGAGCGGGAAGTCGGCAGGACCGGCGAGCATGTGGAAATGGGTGTCGCAGGCGCCGTCGGGGAGGGCGGCGGCGGGGGACGAAGGCGGGTCGATGGGCGGCTGGCTGACGGGCATGCTCATGCAGCCAATCCTAGCTTCGGGGCGCTGCAACGGCCAGCGGCCATGGTCTGACTGCACGACACGCCGTACTCCTCTCGCCAAGGTGATTTCTTCTTCTCTTTGCAGATATCCCGGGGGGTCTGGGGGCTGGCCCCCCAGCCGGTCGGATTGGCGAAGCCAATTCGAAACCCGCGGTCGTAACGTTGCCGATTTCCACCGCGCCACGCCCGCGCTAGGCTCGGAAACAAGCACGGAGGAGCCATGAACCTGGCGAGACTGGCCGCAGAGGCCGAAGCGAAGGGCAGCCCGGTGCGGGCGGCGCTGATCGGGGCGGGCAAGTTCGGCTCGATGTTCCTGGCCCAGGTGCCGACGATTCCCGGGCTGGAGGTCACCGTGATCGCCGATCTCGATCCCGGTCGGGCGCGGACGGCCTGCCGGACGGTGGGGTGGGCGGACGACCGGATCGCGGCGACGGCGTTTGTCGAGGACGGCGCGGCGCTGGCGGGGCGCGACGATGTCGACGTGGTGATCGAGGCGACCGGGAACCCGCGCGCCGGGATCGCCCATGCCCGGGCCGCGATTGCCGGCGGCAAGCATGTGGTGATGGTCAATGTCGAGGCCGACGTGCTGGTCGGCCCGGCGCTTGCGGCGGAAGCACGGCAGGCGGGCGTGGTCTATTCCATGGCGTATGGCGATCAGCCGGCGCTGGTGGCCGAGATGGTCGACTGGGCGCGGGCGGCCGGGTTCGCGGTCGCGGCGGCGGGGAAGGGGACGAAGTACCTGCCGGCCTATCATGGCGTCACGCCGGACGATGTCTGGGACCATTACGGGCTGTCGGCGGCCGAGGCGAGGCGGGCGGGGATGAACCCGCAGATGTTCAACTCTTTCCTCGACGGCACCAAGAGCGCCATCGAGATGTGTGCCATCGCCAATGCCTGCGGGCTGGACGTGCCTGCGGGAGGCCTGGGATTCCCGCCCTGCGGGGTGGACGACCTGGCGCATGTGCTGCGCCCGCGCAGCCTGGGCGGCGTGCTGCAGGGGTCGGGGATGGTCGAGGTTGTGTCCTCGCTGGAGCGCGACGGGCGGCCGGTGTTCCGCGACCTGCGCTGGGGCGTCTACGTGGTGCTGGAGGCGCCGAACGACTATGCCGCCGCGTGCTTCCGGCAATACGGGCTGCCGACGGATGCGACGGGGCGCTATGCGGCGATGTACAAGCCCTATCACCTGATTGGGCTGGAGCTGTCGATCTCGGTGCTGAGCGCGGCGTTGCGGGGCGAGCCCACGGGCGCGGCGCGCGAGATGCGCGGCACGGTGGCCTCGGTGGCGAAACGCGCCCTGAAGGCGGGCGAGGTGCTGGACGGCGAGGGCGGCCATACCGTCTGGGGCCGGGCGCTGCCGCTGGCCGAGGGCCGCGACGCGCTGCCCATGGGGCTGGCGCACGGGGTGGCGGTCACGCGGGACGTCGCGGCGGGCGCCGTGCTGCGGATGGACGACGTGGCGCTGGGCGACGATCCGGTTATGGCGATCTACCGGGGATTGGTTGCGCCCGCCTAGACCGGGCGTTCCATGAACATCACCACGTCGCGCACCTCGGGCGGGAAGCTGGCGAAGGGCGGGCATTCGGCGAAGCCCAGGCGCCGGTAGAGCGCGATGGCGTGGGTCAGGAACCGCGCGGTCTTGAGCCGCATCGTGCGGGCGCCGCAGTCCTTGGCGTGGTCGAGGCAGGCTGCGACCAGTGCCGCGCCCAGGCCCGTGCCGCGCGCCTCTGCGCGGACATAGAGCCGGTGCAGTTCGGCGGTGCCGTCCGCCGCGGTTTCCTGAAAGCAGCAGCCCACCGGCGTGTCACCGCTTCGCGCGAGAAAGATCGCGGCGTTCGGTCCGGTGAAGCGGTCGGGGAGGGCGGCGAGGAAGGCCTCCCATCGGTGCGGGGCGTGATGGGCACGGATTTCGGCGCGGTGGTCGGGGAAGGTCGCAAGCTCCCAGGCCAGCTGGTGGCGGCAAAGCCGCCGAACCGCCGCGATGTCCGCGTCGGACGTGGCGATTGTCAGAAAGAAATCCAATTCGCAAACCCTGCTGTGGTCGCGCCGATGTGGCGGACGGTTGGCGGACGTGTCAATCCGGCGGTGAGGCAATCCGTGCGCCGGATGCCGCATTTTTCATGATTGTCCGGGCGCGTGCTATGCTTGTCAGGCGCAAACTTTCGAGGAGATAATCATGCGAGATCAGATTACTGCGGCGATCATTGCGTTGGGCTTGTCAACGGTACCTGGCCTTGCCGAAGACTACTCGGTGTCCCTATCGGTTCCGATTTCCGGCTCGCCCGAAGATGCCTGGCAGGCGATCGGCGATTTTTGCGATATCGACGACTGGCATCCCGCAATCACCGGCTGCGCGCTGAAGTCCATCGACGGCAGCGTTCACCGCATCCTGACGCTCGACGGCGGCGGCGAGGTGGTGGAAAAGCTGGTGGCGGTCGATCAGGGGGGATTGTCGTACACCTACAGCATCGTTTCCGCGCCGATGCCGATCACGGGTTATA
>JAHELH010000250.1 GCA_024644285.1 Paracoccaceae bacterium
GCGCTCGACGTCACCATCCAGGCCCAGGTCATCGACCTGATGAAGGATCTGGTCGCCGATTTCGGCATGGGCATCCTGTTCATCACCCACGATCTCGGCGTCATCGCCCAGACCGCCGACCGCGTCGCGGTGATGTATCTCGGCCGCGTGGTCGAGACCGGCCCGGTGCGGCCGGTGATCCGCAACCCCGCGCATCCCTACACGCAAGGCCTCTTGAAGGCCCTGCCCCGGCTCGACGATCTCGACGCGCCGCTGGTGCCGGTCGCGGGCGACATCCCATCGCCGCTGGAACGGCCATCGGGCTGCGTCTTCCACACCCGCTGCGCCCTTGCGATGAAAGGCATTTGCAACCTCGCCGTCCCGGGCCCGACCGAGGTCGAGCCCGGCCACCATGCGCGCTGCTTCGCGCTCGAAGCGGAAACAGAGGTCGCCTGATGAACGAGATGGCCTCTCCCCTGGTCTCGCTCGACACGCTGTCGGTGCACTACCCGCTGGGCCGGCGGCTCCTGGGCGGCAACGCGGTGCTGAAGGCGATCGACGAGGTCAGCCTCGACATCCCCAAGGGCAGTTTCTTCGGACTGGTGGGCGAAAGCGGATCGGGCAAGACGACGCTCGGCCGCGCGATCCTCAAGGCCGCGCCGATCTCCGGCGGGCATGTCCGCTTCGCCGACGGCGAGGTCGAATACGATCTGGCGCACCTGCCCAAGGCGCAGCTGCGCGACTACCGCAAGCGCGCGCAGCTGATCTTCCAGGACCCCTATGCCGCGCTGTCGCCGCGGATGACCGTCCGCGACATCATCGCCGAACCGCTCGAGGTCATGGGGCTTACGGCAAACCGCGACGAAACCGACGCCCGAGTGCGCGAGATCGCCGCGAAATGCCGGCTGAACCTCGAACACCTGCGCCGCTTTCCGCATGCCTTCTCCGGCGGCCAGCGCCAGCGCATCTCGATTGCGCGCGCGCTGGTCTGCGGGCCGAAATTCGTGGTCGCGGATGAAAGCGTGGCGGCGCTGGATGTCTCGATCCAAGCCGATATTCTTAACCTTCTGAAATCGTTGCAGCGCGATCTTGATCTGACCTTTCTGTTCATCAGCCACGATTTGTCGGTGGTCGCCCATGTCTGCGACTACGTCGCGGTGATGTATCTTGGCACTCTTGTGGAAATTGCGCCCACCCGCGAGCTGTTCGAGCAGCCCAGGCATCCCTACACCAAGGCGCTGTTGTCGGCGATCCCGTCGCTCGATCCCGACGATACCGGCCAGGCGCAGCGGCTGGAAGGCGAGGTGCCCAGCCCGGTGGACCCGCCCTCCGGCTGCCGGTTCCATACCCGTTGCCCGGTGGCCCGGCCCGATTGCAGCCAGCGCGTGCCGCATCTTGAGGATGCCGGCGACGGCGCCCGGGTGGCCTGCCATTACTGGAAAGAGAACCTGGGTTGAGGCGGGAAGGTGCGTGAAATCACGCACTGCTCCCGGGGTGCGCATGCCGGCTTTCACTACTGCGCCAGCACCAGCTCCACCAAGAGCCCGCCCAGCCGGTCGCTGTGGCCGAGCGTCAGCGACCCGCCATGCTTGCGCGCGATGTCCTGGGCGATCGCCAGCCCCAGCCCGACGCCCGAGCCGCGATCCTGGTTGCGCGCCGCGTCGAGCCGCACGAAGGGCTTCAGCGCTTCCGCGCGCCGGTCCGCCGGGATCCCGGGCCCGTCATCCTCGACGCTGATCGACAGGTCGCGGTCGCGGATCGTCAACCGGACCTCGCAGCAATGGCCATGGCGCACCGCGTTGCCGATCAGGTTCTCCAGGGCCCGCGCCAGTGCGACCGGGCGCAGCATCGCCTGCCCCCCTCCGGATACGTCCACCAGCCGAACGTCCTTGCCGGGCATGTTCGAGAATCTCTCCACAACCCCGCGCACCACGGCTTCGGGGTCGCAGGGCTCGGGGTCGTCCAGCGCATCGCTCCGCGCAAAGGCGAGAAACTCGTCGAGCAGCCGCTCCATGTCCGAGACGTCGCGCAGCATCGCAGCGACCTCCGGATCGTCCTCTCCCAGCATCGACAGGCCCAGCTTCAGCCGCGTCAGCGGCGTGCGGATGTCGTGGCTGACGCCGGACAGCATCATCGTGCGCTGCTCAATCTGCCGCTCGATCCGGCCGCGCATGTCCTGGAACGCCTTGCCGGCGGCGCGCACCTCGATGGCACCCGAGGGCTTGTAGGGCACCACCCGGCCCTTGCCGAAGGCTTCCGACGCCGCCGCCAGCCGCTTTATCGGCCGCAACTGGTTGCGCAGAAAGACGAAGGAAATCAACGTCATCAGCAACCCGGTCACCACCATCAGCACCAAAAGCTGGTGCGGGTTGGAGGCCGAGACCCGGCGTCGGTTGAACTCTGCCCGCAAGGGCCCGTGCGGGGTGTCCAGCCAGACCGTCGCGGTGCGGCTGCTGGTGGCCAGGTCGATGGCCAGCACCCCCTCCACCTCGGTCCGCAGGGTGCGGATCACGCTGATCCCGGAAATGTCGTAGAACACCCGGGCATCGGCGGGCGCGGGACCTTGCGGCAGAGCCGTGGCGAAGGCCAGCGGCAGCGCAACCTCGGCAACGGCGGTCCGCGCCGCCGGCAGGGTTTCGGCCGATCGCGCGGCGGCCAGCAGATAGCGCAGCTCCAGCGCCACGTTGCGGGTCATCTGTTCGGTCACGTCCTCGAAATGGCGCTGGATGAACACCACCGACACGACTAGCTGCAATGTCACCACCGGAACGATCAGGATCAGCGCCGCCCGGCCATAGAGCGAGCGCGGCACATATCGTTTGAGCCACCGGAAGACCATGCGCTAGATGTAGCGCGACCGGCCCGGACGAAGGAAGCGGATAGGTGAGCGAGGCGCAGGAATTCGACCCGGTCCCGGGCGCGGTCACCGGGCTGGAGCCGGGCATCCGCCGTATCCTCGCCCCGAATCCTTCGCCGATGACCCAGCGCGGCACCAACACCTACCTTGTGGGCGAAGGCGATGTCGCGGTGATCGACCCCGGCCCGGCCCTGCCCGCCCATGCCCGCGCCATCCTCGAGGCGCTCGCGCCCGGGGAACGGGTCGCCGCCATCCTGGTCACCCATTCCCACCTCGACCATTCTCCGCTGGCGCGCCCGCTGGCGCAGGGTACCGGCGCGCCGGTCCTGGCCTTCGGCGACAGCCGCGCCGGACGCTCGCCGGTGATGCGGGACCTGGCCCGCGACGGGCTCAGCGCCGGCGGCGAGGGCGTCGACACGGCGTTCGCGCCGGACGAGACCCTGGCCGACGGCGCCCGCATCGACATCGGCGCGCTCGCGATAGAGGCGCTCTGGACCCCCGGCCATTTCGGCAATCACCTGTGCTTCGGGCTCGGCGACGCGGTGTTCACCGGGGACCATGTCATGGGCTGGGCCAGCTCGCTTGTGTCGCCGCCAGACGGCGATCTCGGCGACTTCATGGCCTCGACCGCACGCCTCGCCTCGCGCGCCGACCGCATCTTCTATCCCGGCCACGGCGCCCCGGTCGACGCGCCGGCCGACAGGCTGCGCTGGCTGCTGGATCACCGGCGCGGCCGCGAGGCGGAGATCCTCGCGCACCTGGCCGCCGGCCCGCGCGGTATTAAGGCGCTCACCCGCGCCATCTACACCGATATCCCCGGCGCCCTGATCCAGGCGGCCGAGCGCAACGTCTTCGCGCACCTGATTGATCTGCATGCAAAAGGCCGCGTCGCCGCCGAGCCGCGGCTTGCCGTGAACGCAATGTTCCACGCCACCTGACACCCCGCGCCGGCGTCGCCGAAAAGCTCTGGACGCCACCAGACCGCCTTGCTATATCCGCCCCCGGTGTTCCGGCGTAGCTCAGCGGTAGAGCAGTTGACTGTTAATCAATTGGTCGTAGGTTCGATCCCTACCGCCGGAGCCA
>JAHELH010000251.1 GCA_024644285.1 Paracoccaceae bacterium
CTGCCCGAGCGCGCCGACATCATCGTGGTGGGCCAGGAATTCGTGACCGACGGGGTGCCGGTCGCCCCGACCTACCGGGAGGCCGGACAATGACCGGCCTCGTCGATTGGGCGGGCAACCGTGCCCGCATGGTCATCGCCTTCATCATGCTGTCGCTGATCGCCGGCGGCTATGCCTATTCGGTGCTGCCGAAGGAGGGCGAGCCCGACATCGAGATCCCGGCGGTCTTCATCTCGGTCCCATTCCCCGGCATTTCCGCCGAAGATGCCGAAAAGCTGCTTGTCAAGCCGATGGAGACCGAGCTGTCCGACCTGGACGGGCTCAAGACCATGTCGGCGACGGCGTCCGAAGGCTATGCCGGTGTCGCGCTGGAGTTCGAGTTCGGCTGGGACAAGACCAAGATCATCGCCGATATCCGCGACCGGATGAACAACGCCGAGGCAGAGTTTCCGCAGGGCGCAGAACAGTATTCGATCAACGAGATCAACTTTTCCGAGTTCCCCATCGTCATCGTGAACCTGACTGGCGCGGTGCCCGAGCGCACGCTCTTGCGTGTTGCCAAGGGCTTGCAGGATCGGCTGGAGGCGCTGGAACCGGTGCTGGAGGCAGCACTGGCGGGTCAGCGCGACGAGATGGTCGAGGTGATCATCGATCCGCTAAGGCTGGAGGCCTACAACGTCACCGCGGGCGAGTTGATCAACGTCGTGGTCAACAACAACCAGCTGATCGCCGCGGGTGAGGTCGAGACCGCCCAGGGTGCCTTTGCCGTCAAGATCCCGTCGAGCTTTGACAGCCAGCAGGACATCTACGCTCTGCCGATCAAGGTCAACGGCGACCGGGTGGTGACACTGGGCGAATTGGCCGACATCCGCCTGACCTTCGAGGACCGGGTGGGCACGGCGCGGTTCAACGGCGTCAGCACCGTCGCGCTGCAGGTGGTCAAGCGCAAGGGCTTCAACCTGATCGACACCGCAGAGCTGGTCCGCCGTGAGGTAGAGGCCGAGCGCGCATCCTGGCCCGAGGAACTGCAGCAGGCGATCCAGGTGGGCACCTCGAACGACCAGTCGTTCACCGTCGATTCGATGGTCAAGCAGCTGGAAGGCTCTGTCCTGACGGCCATCGCGCTGGTGATGATCGTGGTGCTGGGGGCGCTGGGAACCCGCGCGGCGCTGTTGGTGGGTTTCGCGATCCCGACGTCGTTCCTTTTGTGCTTTGCCTTCTTGGCGGTGATGGGCGTAGCGGTGTCGAACATCGTGATGTTCGGGCTGATCCTGGCCGTCGGCATGCTGGTCGACGGCGCCATCGTCGTCGTCGAATACGCCGACAAGCGGATCAAGGAGGGCGTCGGCCCGATGCACGCCTATGTCGAGGCGGCCAAGCGGATGTTCTGGCCGGTGGTCTCGTCGACCGCCACGACGCTCTGCGCCTTCCTGCCGATGCTGTTCTGGCCCGGCGTGCCGGGCGAGTTCATGGGCATGCTTCCGGTCACGCTGATCTTCGTGCTGTCGGCCAGCCTGGTGGTGGCGCTGATCTACCTGCCGGTGATGGGCGGTGTCGCGGGGCGGATGAGCCGAAAGTTCGACCACGGCGCGCAATTCCTCAAGGCCGCAGTGCCGTGGTGGATCCTGCGCGCGGCTCTGGTGCCGGTGGCCTTCTACATGGTGTTCATCGGGGCGATGCAGGTTTTGAACCCGGACTATCTGTTTTCGGCGGCTGGTACGACCACGCCGCTGCCGCCGGCGCTGCAATGGCTGCCCGGGGCCGCACTGTTTCTCGGCGGCGCGGTGTTGTCGTCCATCGCGCTGGGCGCGGCGAAGATCGAGCGCAAGCGCGACCATGTCGACGCGGGCTATCGCCGGTCGCTGTTCGGCTGGGTGATCAAGGCGATCGTCGGCAACCCGGTGATGCCCATCGTCTCTGTCGTCGGCATCGGGTTCCTTGTGGTCAGCGTCTTCGCCTATTTCGGCGCGAACAATCGCGGCGTCGAGTTCTTCGTGGAAAGCGAGCCGGAACAGGCGATCATCTATGTCCGCGCCCGCGGCAACCTGAGCCTGACGGAGAAGGACGAACTGGTGCGCCAGGTCGAGGAGGTTGCGCTACGCACGCGCGGCGTCGAGACCGCGTTCGCTTTCGCCGGGGACGGCGGTCTGAACCAGAATACCGGCGGCGCGACCGGGCCGCTTGACTCCATCGGGCAGGTGCAGATTGAGCTGGCGCGGTGGGAGGATCGGCCCAAGGTCAAGGGCGAGCCATGGCTCGGCTTCGTCGCGACGGAATCGGTTGATCCGACATTCGACGGCGACCTGATCCTGGAGCAATTGGAAAACGAGCTGGCCGAGATTCCCGGGATCGAGACCGAAATTCTCAATCTCAGTCGCGGTCCGGCAAGCGGCAAGCCGGTACATCTGCGCCTGAAGAGCGACAACTGGCAGGAACTCTTGGCCGCGACCGCGACGGTGCGGGCGAAATTCGAGGCCACCGAGGCGCTGGTCGACATCGAGGATACACGCCCCCTGCCCGGCATCGACTGGCAGATAGACGTCGATGTCGAGGCCGCCGGGCGCTACGGCGCCGACGTCGCCACGGTGGGCGGGATGGTGCAGCTGGTCACGCGCGGCATTCTGCTCGACACGATGCGGGTGCCGACCTCGGACGAGGAAATCGAGATCCGCGTGCGGTTGCCGGAACAGGACCGGGTGCTTTCGACGCTGGATTCGCTCAAGGTCCGAACGGCAGACGGGCTGGTGCCGCTGTCGAACTTCATCTCCCGCAAGCCGGTGAAAAAGCTGGGCCAGATCGACCGGGTCGATCAGAAGCGGTTCTTTGACGTCAAGGCCGACGTCACGCCCGGGTTGGCGCGAAAGGTGCCCGAGGCCTCGATCGAACGCGAGATTCCGATCAATCCCAACGAGCGCATTTCCTTGCTGACCCAGTGGCTGGAAAACGAAAAGCCGCTACCCGCCAGCGTGTCGTGGGAATGGACCGGCGACCAGGAAGAACAGGCCGAATCGGGCGACTTCCTGATGAAGGCCTTCGCCGGCGCGCTGGGGCTGATGTTCATTATCCTGCTGGCGCAGTTCAACAGCTTCTACAACGCCGTGCTGGTGTTGCTGGCGGTGGTGCTGTCGACGACCGGCGTGCTGATCGGCATGCTGGTGATGGAGCAGCCCTTCTCGATCATCATGACGGGAACCGGCATCGTGGCGCTGGCCGGGATCGTTGTGAACAACAACATCGTTCTCATTGATACCTATCAGGAATTCAACCGCTACATGCCGCGGATCGAGGCGATCGTGCGCACCGCCGAGGCGCGGATCCGCCCGGTCCTGCTGACCACGATCACCACCATGGCGGGCCTGACGCCGATGATGTTCGGGCTGAGCCTCGATTTCATCGGCGGCGGCTATTCGATCAACTCGCCGACATCGCTGTGGTGGAAGCAGCTGGCCACCGCGGTGGTCTTCGGGCTGGGGACCGCCACGGTGCTGACGCTGGTCTTTACGCCGTCGATGCTGGCGCTGCGGGTCTGGGTCGTGGCCTATGCCAAGGCGCTGGCGCGGCTCCTGCAGTGGTTGTCGCTGCCCAAGACCAGCGAGGTCGCGCGCGACTGGGCGCTGCGGCGCGAGGCGCGCAAGATAAAGGCGCCGGAGATCATCTGGGACGTAGAGCCGGTGCCGATCGCGCGTCCCACGCCGGTGCTGGTCGAGGACGAAGACGAACTGCCCTCGGACGCCGCCGACGAAGCGCTCTTGAAAATGCTGACGATCCGGGCCGCCGAGTAGCAGGCGGCACGATCGGACGCTCCGCGGTCCTGTTCAGGGCTGCGAGGCGCGCCTGCGCCGTGAAACGCGTAGACGGATACCGTCGCGCGCCCGTACTGTCAGATGGGCCACCGGCACGGGATCATCGCCGTCGA
>JAHELH010000252.1 GCA_024644285.1 Paracoccaceae bacterium
GCCCGCGCCCCGTCATCCCGAACCACGCGCCAAGCAGCACATTCGACCAGTACGGGCCAAGGTCGGTTGCCGAGAAGACACCGCCCGGCGCCAACAGGCGGCGGCATTCGAAATACGACGTCTTTCCGACGGCGTCGAAGACCAGATCGAAGGTCTCTCCGATCGCGGTGAAATCCCCGGTCTCGTAATTCACGACCCTGTCGGCGCCGAGTGTCTTTGCAAGGCCCAGATGCCGGGTGCCGACCACCGCCGTCACGCGCGCCCCCTGGATCTTGGCCAGTTGCACCGCCGCGGTTCCGATGGCGCCGGATGCGCCATAGATCAGGCAAGACCGGCCGCCGCGCAGCAGGCGCGTCGTCGAACTCGCATACCAGGCGCCCTCGCCGACCACCGCATCTTCAAAGCCCAGCGGTTCCGGAATGCGGGCGGCGGCGCCGTTCTCGCGAATGCAGACATATTCGGCATGGGCGCCAAACCGGTCCGGTAACAGGCCGAAGACCCTTTCGCCGCACCGGAACGCCGTCACGCCGTCGCCCAGCGCGTCGACAACACCCGCAAAATCCATCCCCAATGTCCGCATCTTCGGGCGCAAAAGCCCGGTCATCGCTCTTGCAAAGAACGGATGCGCCCGAAGCGTGGCCGTATCGGTGCGGCTGACGGTCGTGGCGTGAACCCGAACCCGGATCTCGCCGGCGGCTGGCCGGGGTACGGGCAGGCGGCGAAGCGACAGCCGCTCGGGCCCGCCGTAGCGGTCAAAGACCGCGGCTTTCATCATCGACGCGGGGGTCATGCCGTCACCCTAGCACCCGATCGCCGGTTTCCGGATCCCCGACCGCACGCATCCCGCCACATCGTGCGGCGGCGGCGCCATCTCGATACCGCCCCAAGACGGCCGTTATCCGGCGCCGGAGCGCCCCTGTGGCCTCGGCCCGGGACCTAACCCGCCTTCGGCAGCATCCGGCCCAGCACCCGGCCGCCCAGCACGTGCAGGTGCATGTGCGGCACCTCCTGCACCCCGGCCTCGCCGGCATTGGCGATCAGCCGGTGGCCGCCGCCGCCGCCGCCCGGCGCCACGCCGGTCTGGCGGCAGACCTCGCCCACCGCGCGGGTGAAATCGACGATCTCGGCATCCGACGCCTCGGCCGCGAAGTGATCGTAATTGACGTAGGCGCCCCTGGGGATCACCAGCACATGGGTGGGCGCCAGCGGCTGGATATCCTCGAAGGCCAGCGAATGTTCGGTTTCCAGCACCGTCTTGTTCGGGATCTCGCCGCGCAGGATTTTCGCAAAGATGTTCTGGTCGTCATAGGCGTAGCCCATACTGCCCCCTCAATCGACAAAGAGATGGTCCGTCGACGCGATCGCCCGCGCCGCCTCGACCTCGATATCCAGAAACCGCGCCAGGCGCACGGAATTTTCCTCCACCGTGCTGCTCTCGCGTATCCGGTGGAAATTATCGAAGCCCGCGTCGCGCAATTGGTCGCTCTCGAACACCACGTCGCTGCGGATCGTCGGCAGCAGCACGTCGATGGTCTCGCGCGGGGTGCGCTCGCCGGCCAGCCCAACGCGCTTGGCGTGGCCCAGAAGGTAGCTGTCGGAAAACTCGCACTGGATCTCCAGGATCCGGGTGGTCGACCGGTCCGACGAGAAATCCCGCAACATGTCGATGTTGCGCGGATCCATGCAGATCACCAGCCGGTCGGTGTCGTAATAGTCGAACAGCATCCGCATCAGCGCCCGGCGGTGCCGCGTGCGCTTGCCGATCGAGGCCTGGATGCCGCCCAGATCCGGCAAGGGCGTGCTTTCCTCGTCAAAGACATATTCGATGCTGGGCGTCTGGGTGACCTTGCGGATCCGTTCCAGCAGCCGCTTGGCCACATGCCACTTCTTGCAGACCACGATCATCAGCTCGCGCTCGCGCCCCAGCGTGCTCTCGGTCTCCCAGAACCGCGGCGCGAACCGCCGCCCGATCCGACCGCGCCCGGTGAGGAACTTGAACAGGCTCGCGCCCTCGTTCGAGATCTGGAACCGCGTCTCGGAACTGGCCCACAACTCGCCCAGCCGACGCTTCAACTCGGTCGCGCCGGGGCTGATCTTGCGCGCGAACAGGAAATCCTGGCTCAGCAGCAGGTCGTAATGGTCGTTGTAGAACGTCACCGGCATCCCGTAATCGGTGAACATCAGGAAGGTCAGTGTGCGGGTCCGGATCTCGGCCTGCGGCACCAGGTGCGGCACCAGCGTTTGGAAAAACGTCTCGTCGGGGATCCAGGTGCTGCGGAAGAACCGCATCACGTCGCGCCGCTTGGCGCAAAATTCCAGGATCCACTCCACCGTCCGCCGGCGCAGGCACCACCACTGGCTGCCGATCATGATCTGCATGTCCGGCGGCACTTCGCGCCGCAGCCCCAGCCGCCGCTGCAGGTTGACCGACGCGTAGAACAGCCACTTGCGCTTGCGTTCGTTGAAGAAGTGCCGGTAGTGCAGGCGGTCGCCCTTCATCCCGGTCTTGATCCAGTCGCTCTCGAAGAAATCGAAGCTCTCGATATAGTCCACGTCCCCGGCATCGAGGAAATTGTGCGCGTAATCTGCCGACTTGATCGCCATGCAGTCGCCCGACAGCATGTAGAAATGCGTGGCGCGCGGGAACGCCTCTTCCGCCGCCGCCAGCGCCAGCAGCGTCGCCTCCACCAGGCTCCACTCGCCCCAGCCGCACTTGATCCGCTTCCTCGCGAAGGCGACGTTGGGATTGTCCGCCAGCGCCGCGCGGATCGTCTCGAAATGCTCGGCCTTCGCCCGCCGGTCGAAATGGATCGCGATGTAATCGCCCGCCGCGGTCAGCCGCTGCGCCTGCTTCACGATCGCGACCGGATCCTTGTGACACAGCAGGATGAAGGCGATTTTTGCCATCAGTAAGACGGTTATCCGGTGGTCCAGCGATTTGTTTGCATTGATAACGTGAACAAGGATTGAATAAACAGCGTTTCTTTGCTCTTTTCCCCCGCAACGAGGACCGGCGCACGGAATTCGCCTGAAGCCGGCCGCAGGAGGCACGCCATATGGGCTTTCCCGGCACCTGGATGACCGAGAGCGAAAGCATCGTGTACCGCGTCGTGCCGAAATGCGCCTGCTCGACCATCGGTCAGATCATGTTCTATTCCGACCACGGCGAGTTTTTCGACGGCGACATCCACGACGCGCAGGCGGGCATCCACAAATGGGCGATCGACGCCAGCCAGCCGCTGATCACCCGCAACGTGCAGAAACACCGCTCTTACGCCTTCACCTGCGTGCGCAATCCCTACACGCGCATCCTGTCGTCCTTCTTCGACAAGATCTGCGGTATCCAGCGCAACGGCAAGCGCTACCGCGGCAACCTGGTGCCTCTGCTCATGCAGAAATACGGCATCGAGGTCGGCGGCGAGGACGGCAAGGAGGAGTTCGACCAGATCAAGTCGTTCCGCCGCTTTCTGCTGTTTGCCCGCGACACCATCCGCTGGCGCCGCCCGATGGACCCCGACATCCACTGGTCGGCGATGTCCGGCCATGTCTCGACCTTCATCGTCAACGGCGGCCGCTACGACGACATCGTCTTCACCGAGAAGTTCAACGAGGGCATGCAGCGGGTCATCGACGCGGTCGAGCTGCCGCACAAGGTCGAGCTGAAGAAGATCCCGCGCTTCAACGAGTCCCAAGGCCACGGGCCGAAACGCGCCCATCCCGTCGAGGACTATTTCGACGATTTGTCGATGCACCTCGTCTACGAGATCTACAAGCGCGACTTCCAGGTCTTCAAATACGATTTCGAGAACCCCGGCAACAAGATGCCGCTGAGCGAGATCGACCTCGACGAGGTCCACGCGAAGCTGGGGGAGTAGCGGAGGGCGGTTTTCGCCGATCGCTTCGCGCGGA
>JAHELH010000253.1 GCA_024644285.1 Paracoccaceae bacterium
AAGGAATATTACGAGGCCGCGGAAGTCTTCGGCGCCTCGCCCTGGAAGCGGTTCCTCCGCATCACCCTGCCGCTGTTGCGCCCGTCGCTGCAGACGGCGCTGGTCCTGCGCGTGATCCTCGCCTTCGAGGTCTTCGCCGTTGTCCAGGCCCTGGGCGGCACCCTGTTCCCGGTCCTGATGGGCGAGACCTACGCCTACCAGTTCGACCTGCTGAATAGCGGCGCGGCCGCCGCGATGGCGCTGATCATCCTGGTGATCTCGATCGCCGCCACGCTCGTCATCCTGCGCGTCCTGCGCGTTCCGAAAGGGGCCACGATATGACCGACGCAACCGCTGTCGCCGCCCCCGCCACCGACACGCGCAAGGCGGGGCGCTACCTCTACATCGCCGGTGTCGTGGTGCTCTGCGCCTGGGTGATCGTGCCGATCTACTTCCTGCTGATAAACACCCTCTCTTCGCCGGAAACCGTGAACAGCTATCCCAAGCCGTTCATCCCCGAGTTTGACCTGGCCAGCCTGACGTTCTTCGCCAAGTTCGCCGGCATGCTGACGGCGCTGAAGAACTCGGTGATCGTCGCTGGCATGACGATGATCCTGTCGATCCTGATCGGCGCGCCGGCAGGCTACGCCCTGTCGCGGTTCGAATTCCGCGGCAAGGAACTGTTCCGCCTGCTGATCCTGCTGACCCGCGCCTTCCCGCTGCCGCTGTTGGCGTTGCCGCTGGCCGTGTTCTTCATCCGCACCGGGCTCGACGACACCACCTTCGGCCTGGCGCTGGTGCACACGACTCTGGCGCTGCCATTCGCCGTGCTGATCACGTTCTCGCTGTTCTCCGGCATCCCGATCGAGCTGGAAGAGGCCGCCTGGACGCTGGGCTGCACGCGGATCACGGCGTTCACCAAGGTCGTCTTTCCGCTGATCCTGCCCGGCATCACGGCCAGCGCGATCTTCGCCTTCGTGATCTCGTGGAACGAGGTCTTCGCGGCGGCGGTGCTGACCATCGAGAACCGGACGCTGACCGCGTTCCTGCTGCAGAACCTCGACACTTCGCCGCTGCATCTGAAATTCGCCGGCGGCTTCATCCTCGTTGTGCCGGCGCTGATCTTCATCTTCGCCGTGCGCAAGTACCTCTTCGCCATGTGGGGCATCGCCAACCGCTAAGGGCGGGGCGACCGATATAGGGAACCAGAGATATGGCCGAAATCCAGATCAAGAACGTCGCCAAGACCTTCGGCAGCTACACCGCGCTGCACGACATCAACCTGACCATCGCCGACCAGGAATTCATGGTGCTGCTGGGCGCCTCGGGCTGCGGCAAGACCACGCTGCTGCGGATCGTCGCCGGACTGGAAACCGCCACCACCGGCGAGGTCTGGATTGGCGGGCGCCGGGTCGATCACCTGGCCCCCAAGGACCGCGGCATCGCGATGGTGTTCCAGAACTACGCGGTGTTCCCGCACCTGACGGTGTTCGAGAACATCGGCTTTGGCCTGCGGATGGCCAAGAAGCCCAATGACGAAGTCAAGCGCCGGGTCGAGCGGGTCGCAACGCTGATGCATATAGAGCAGCTCTTGAAACGGTATTCCGGCGAACTTTCGGGCGGCCAGCGCCAGCGCGTCGCCGTGGCCCGCGCGCTGGCGATGGAACCCGACGTGATCCTGATGGACGAGCCGCTGTCCAACCTCGACGCGCTTCTGCGACTCGAGATGCGCGCCGAACTCAAGGGCGTCCTGGCCGACAGCAAGACCACCGCGATCTACGTCACCCACGACCAGGTCGAGGCGATGAGCCTTGCCGATCGGATCAGCGTCATGCATCAGGGCAAGATCATCCAGGCCGCCACGCCGATCGAGGTCTATCGCAACCCGGCCGCGGAATTCGTCGCCAGCTTCATCGGCAACCCGCCGATGAACTTCCTGCGCGCCGAGCCCGCCGGCGAAGGCAAGTGGAAGGTCGCGGGCCAGATCATCGACGGGCCGCGCACCAGCAAGGGTCCGCTGCAATTCGCGATCCGGCCCGAAGATATCCGGCCCGCCGAGACCGGCCTGACCGCCACCGCCAAGGTAGTCGAACCGCTGGGCGCGCACCTGCTGGTCACCAGCGAGGTCGACGGCACGATGTTCCGCGCGGTGCTCGACAGCGATCTGCAGGTCAAGCCAGGGGACAAGTTGACGTTGGCGCCGCAGCCCGACCGCGTGCGCTGGTTCGATCCGCAAACAACCAAAGCCGTGGCATGAGGGCTACTCTATGACCCAGGACATGATCGACCGCGCCGAGGCCACGATGCGCAAGAACGACCGCGGCCATTACACGGTCCCGACGCACGGGCTTTATCCCTTCCAGTGGAACTGGGACAGCGCGCTTTCCGCGCTGGGTTTCAGCCGCTTCGACGAAGACCGGGCCTGGACCGAGGTGGAAACGCTGTTCGCGCATCAATGGGACGACGGCATGGTCCCGCACATCATCTTCCACCAGCACGACGACGGCTATTTCCCCGGCCCCGACGTCTGGGGCACCGGGCGCGAGGTGCCAACCACCGGCATCACCCAACCGGCGGTGGCGGGCTATTCGGTGCACCAGCTTTACCGCCGGGCGCAGGACCGCGACGCGGCGGAACGGCGCGCCCGCGCACTCTTGCCCAAGATCCACGCCTGGCACGAGTGGTTCTACCGCGCCCGCGACCCCGAGGGCACCGGGCTGGTGGCGATCATCCACCCCTGGGAATCCGGCCGCGACAACTCGGTCGACTGGGACGCGGCCTTCGAACGCGTGCCGACAGAAGGTGTCATGCCATTCAAACGCCGCGACACCCAGCACGCAAATCCCGAACACCGCCCCACCCAGGCGCAGTACGAACGCTACATCTGGCTGGTGCAGCATTTCCGCGGACTGGACTGGGACAACAGCAAACTGCACGATGCCTCGCCCTTCCGCATCGTCGATCCCGGCTTCAACGCGATCCTGATCCGCGCCTGCAGCGAACTGGCCGATCTGGCGCGCCAGCTGGGCGAGAATGACATCGCCGCGCAGTCGCAGGCCTATGCCGAACGCGGCATCGCCGCGATGGAAAGCCTGTGGAGCGACAAGCGCGGTCAGTACCTGTGCTTCGACCGCGTGACGGCCGAACTCGTCGACAACCCGTCCTCGGGCGGGCTGCTCGCATCCTTCGCCGCGATCCCGGCCCACAGGGCCAGGGCCGTCGCCGAAACCATCGCCAGGTGGGGCGAGAAGGTGACCTACCTGGTGCCCAGCCAGGACCCCGAATCGCCGGACTTCGACAGCCTGCGCTACTGGCGCGGGCCGGTCTGGCTGGTGGTGAACTACATGATCGCCAACGGGCTGGAACGCGCGGGCGAGACAAAGGTCGCGGACCGCATCGTCGCCGACAGCCTGCGCCTGATCGAGGAAAGCGGTTTCGCCGAGTATTACAGCCCGCTCGATGCCGAACCCTGCGGCGGCGGCAGCTTTACCTGGACCGCCGCGATGGTGATCGAGTTCCTGACCCGGGAGACGCAATCGTGAAACGCTCGCGCATCAACCAGATCATGGCCGAGGCGGGCGAGATGATCCGCAGCCACGGCTTCGTCCTGCCGCCCTTCGCCAACTGGACGCCGGACGAGTTCAAGGCCCGCAAGGACGCCGCCCGCAACGTCATTGACGCCCGCTGCGGCTGGGACATCACCGATTACGGCGCCGGCCGCTACGACGAGATGGGGCTTTTCCTGTTCACCCTGCGCAACGGGCGCCTGGCCGACCTGCAGCGCGGCGGCGGCATGTGCTATGCCGAGAAGCTGCTGATCTCGAAACAGGATCAGCTGTCGCCGATGCACACCCACATCATCAAGGCCGAGGACATCATCAACCGCGGCGGCGCGACGCTGGTGGTGCAGCTCTACGGCTCGGACGA
>JAHELH010000254.1 GCA_024644285.1 Paracoccaceae bacterium
CTGGTCGTCAGTTTCAAGCACGATTGCATGGACTTGCCGCCGCTGAACTTCTTTCGGATACCCCGGCTGCCGGAGCGCGCGCGGGTGGTGTGTTTTCACGGCCATCCGAAGATGCCGGAGGCGGTGGCGGGGTATTCCGGATCGTGGCTGAGATACTGCCGGCCGACGCCCTGGCTGGCGGAGCATTGGGAGGCCAGATCGCGGGCCGATCTGGGGGCGGAGTTTGGGTAGGGCCGGACGGTGTCCCCATGGGGACAGGGGGGTAAGTGCTTGGCGGGGTTGATGGTAGCGGTAACGGGGCTTGCATGCGGTTCGGACAGGGCGCACGATTCAAGGATCCTTTGAAAGGCACTCATGCGGCAGAGAATCGTCTTAACGTGCTAGTCTTTCGGAATGGCCAAGTCGGACACCTGTGAAGATGCGCGAAACGCATGTGCCGCCCGTCGGTGGCGCGCGGCGTATGACCTGTTTTCGGCAGCTCGATCCGAGACGCCGCTGACGACCGAGGACATGGAACGCTTTGCCGCAGCCGCCTACCTGATCGGCGCAGAGCGCGAGGCGCTGGAACTTTGGGCGCAGTTGCACCAGGATTGCGCGGAAACCGGCGCGAACGACGATGCCGCGCGGTGGGCGTACTGGATCGGGCTATTACACTTGCTCGCCGGGCGTGCGAGCCAGGCGGGCGGCTGGTGCGCGCGTGCCAGGCGATTGCTTTCGTCCAAAGGGTCCGAGGGTGCGGCCTCGGGCTATGGTGAGGTCATCGACGGCCTGATGGGCGCGGAAGGCGCGCCGCCGATCCAGCGCTTCGAGGCGGCCATCGATCTTGCGGTAAGGTTTGACGACGAGGACCTGCTGGCCATCGGCTTGCTGGCTCGTGGGCAGGCATTGATCCGCGGCGACGCCGTGGCCGAGGGGGTCGCGTTGCTCGACGAGGCGATGGTGACGGTCACGGCGGGCCGCGTGGCCCCGGTCCTTGCCGGGGTGGTCTACTGCGCGGTGATCCTGACCTGCCAGAGCGTTTTCGACCTTGAGCGCGCAGTACAATGGACCCGCGAACTCGACGCCTGGTGCGCCGCGCAGCCCGACCTTGTGCCGTATCGCGGCCAGTGCCTCGTGCACCGTTCCGAACTGCTTGTGAACGAAGGGGATTGGGCCGCCGCCGAGAGCGAGGCCGACAAGGCGCTTGCCCATCTGGGGACTGCGTCCGAAACGGTCGTCGGCCGGGCCTTCTACCAGCGCGGCGAGATTCACCGGCTTCGCGGCGCGTACGGGCCGGCGGCGGAGATGTACCGCGAGGCCGATCTGCGCGGTTTTCCACCGCAGCCCGGCGCGGCGCTATTGTCGCTTGCGCAGGGCCGAAAAGGCGAGGCGGTCGAAGCCTTGCGGGCCGCGCTCGAGGCGTCACGGGGCGCCGAGCGCCGCCTGCGCCTGCTTGGACCTTTCGTCGAATCGCTGGTGGCTGCGGGCGAGCTTGGCTCTGCACGAAGCCATACCGAGGAGCTGACCGAACGGGCCGCCCGCATCGGCGCGCCGCTTCTCGAGGCCACGGCGCTTACGTCCATGGGTCGCCTGCTTTTGGCCGAAGGCAAGCCGCAAGCCGCGCGAAGCATCCTGCGCGAAGCCCTGGTGATCTGGCAGCGGCTGGCCTGCCCCTATCCGGCGGCCCGGACCCGACGGCTGTTGGGCGAGGCGCAGCTGGCTCTTGGCGAAATCCCACCGGGCCGCGCCGACATCGCGGCGGCGCACGAGGTCTTCGTGCGGCTTGGCGCCGATCCCGATGCCGCGCGGGCCGCGACCCTGCTGGCGCCGGACCGGGATACCGGCGGGCTGACGGCGCGCGAAGTGGAGGTCCTGGCGCGGGTGGCCGCGGGCGAAACGAATCGCCAGATCGCGGCGGCGCTTTCGATCAGCGAACACACGGTTGCCCGGCATCTGAGCAATATCTTCGACAAGACCGGCACCGGCAACCGCACCGAGGCCAGTATCCACGCACAGAAATCGGGTCTGGTCTGATTCCCGAAATGGTCAGAATTGACCATGCCACGCAGAGGCGGGACTGGTCCGTTCGGGCGATGCGCGCAGGCGCTCCGGTGCCTACTGTTTTCCTTGTCGCAATCGACAGGGAGAAGACCCATGACACTGGACCAGACTCTGACCCGAGACGAAACCGTTGCCCCCGGCCCACCGGCCTACGAGCGCTATTTCGTGCCCACCATCGGCCGCCCGATCGCCGAGGATCTCGTCGCCGGGGCGCGGCTTCGGCCCGGCGAACAGGTGCTCGATGTCGCCTGCGGGACCGGTATCGTCGCACGCCTGGCGGCCGGACAGGTCGCGCCGTCCGGTGCCGTGACAGGTGCCGACATTAACCCCGGGATGATCGCGGAGGCGGAACGAGCCTGTGCGGCTCTGTCAAACGCAAGCTGGCACGAAGCGGACGCGTCCGCCCTGCCCATGTCGGACGACAGCTTCGATGTGGTTTTCTGCCAGATGGGGCTTCAGTTCTTTCCGGCCAAGCTGCCCGCGCTGAAAGAGATGCGTCGCGTTCTGCGACCCGGTGGACGCGTTCTCGTCAACACCCCCGGGCCAATGCCCGCGCTCTTCGCCGTGATCCGCGACGCCGTGGCCAGCCATGTCGGCCCCAAGCCTGCGGCTTTCCTGGACGCCGTCTTCTCGATCCACGACCCCGACGAATACACCGAGCTTCTGCGGAGTGCCGGGTTCGGTCAGCCGGAGGTGCGTCGGGACGACAAGACCCTCGACCTGCCGCCCGCTGCGGCCTTCCTGTGGCAATATCTGCAAAGCACGCCGTTGGGGGCCGCCGTCTTCGGCAATACCGACGCCGGCGAGCGCGCCGCGCTGGAAGCGGATGTCCGGCAGAATTGCCGCCAATTCGAGACCGACAGTGGCCTGAGGCTGCAGGTCGGCATGACGACCGCGGTCGCTCGAAAATAGTGGTGCCGGCGCACCGACCTTGGATGCCAGGAATTCGTCGCGCCGATGACGGTGGGGCGCGGGCAATTCGGCCATGTCCTCATTCCCGGTGCATGTGTAATGATCGAGGAGGACGGCAGCGGATTGCAGGTAGCGGGTCAGGTGAGCGACGGGCAACCAACCGACAAGATCGCGCTGCTGGCGAAAAGCGGCCTGTTTTCCGGGCTTGCCGGCCCGGTGCTGGGCAAGCTGGCCGCGCGCGCGCATATGCGCAATTTTGACGCCGGCACGCTCGTGTTCCGCAACGGCGCGCCGGGCGACAGCATGATGGAGGTGGCGCAAGGCACGGTGCGGATCAGCGGCGCGCGACGTGATCCTGACGGAATTGGGGCCCGGCAGCGTGTTCGGCGAAATCGCGTTGCTTGACGGCGGCGGGCGCAGCGCGGATGCGCAGGCCCTGACGCGTTGCGAAGTGCTGGTTCTCGACCGTGGCGCGCTGCTTTCGGTGATGCGGGGCGAGCCGGATCTGGCCGCCGGGCTGCTGCAACTGCTCTGCGCCCGGTTGCGCCGGGCGGAAGAGCGCATGATGGACTTCGCCTTCCTGCAGCTTCCGGCGCGGCTGGCCCGCACGCTGCTGCGCCTGTCCTCGGGCGGGGCCGCGGCAGCCAGCCGATTGTCCCTGTCCCAGGCGGACCTGGCCGACATGGTCGGTGGCTCGCGCGAGAACGTGAACCGCTGCCTGCGCAAATGGCACAACGACGGCCTGATCGCGCTGAAGGACGGCTGGATCGTCCTGTCCGACCCGCCCGGCCTGGAAAGGGTGGCGCAGGCCGACTGACCCGCCGCCCGGCCGCGTCCGCGCTGTGACGCGCGTCACAGGCGCGCCGCCTGCGTCCCGCTAGCCTTGGTCCCGATGGCTCCGGCAGATCCGGAACCGCAGGACGACCGAGGAGACCAGCCATGTCGG
>JAHELH010000255.1 GCA_024644285.1 Paracoccaceae bacterium
GCACGCCCCGCCCGTCACGCCGCAGGACGACGAAGACCGAGGGCGGGGACATGGTCAGCGACACCTTGTAGGCCTCGACGTCGGCGCGGTGCAGGGTCAGCGGCAGGGTGGCGGCGTGGTAGTCGCGGGTCTCGCCATCCTCGCGCAGAAGCTTCCAGTCGGCCGGCGCCGCGCCGGGCAGCACGGCGGTGGGCTGCCAGGACTGGCTGGCCCAGCGGGTGACGCCGGGGCGGCGGGTCACCACGACGCCCAGGGGCATCGAGATTTCGCGCGGTGCGGATGGCGGGGCATTGGTCATGGCGCCCCAGACTACGGCCAGTCCATTGCGCCTGTCAAAACTTCTTCCCACTATGGGACGCCGGATTCGCGGCGGGGGGAGCCATGGGCCACAAGATCGACCATCTGCTGATCTGCGACTGCGCGGGCAGCATGAAGCTGGACGAGACAAGCGCGGGCGCGGCTTTGAAGGCCGGCAAGGTCACCCGCTGCACCGCGCTGTGCGAGGGGCAAGTCGGGCGGGCCGAGACGGCGCTGGCGCAGGAGGGCACCACGCTCATTGCCTGCGGCCAGCAGGCGCGGTTCTTCGAGGACCTGCTGGAGGATATCGGCGGTCCCGGCGATTTGATCTGCGCCGACATCCGCGACCGCGCGGGCTGGAGCGCCGACGGCAAGGCCTTTGCCAAGCAGGCGGCACTGCTGGCCGAGGCGGCGCTGGAGCGGCCGGCGACGCCGGCGCGCGACGTGGTCTCGGAGGGCACGGTGATGATCCTCGGGCGCGGCGCCGAGGCGTTGGAGGCGGCAGCGCTCTTGTCGGACCGGCTGGCGGTGACCTGCCTTCTGGCCGAGGCGCCGGACGACCTGATGCCCGACGACCGCTATGATCTGGCGCTGGGGCGACTGGCGGCGGCCACCGGCGCGCTGGGCCGCTTCGCGGTGACAGTGGACGGCTACGCGCCGATGAATCGCGCCGGGCGCGGGGCGGCGGGCTTCGCCGATCCGGTGGACGGGGCGCAATCGGCCTGCGACATCATCCTCGATCTGCGCGGCGAGGGCCCGCTGTTCCCCGCCGATCACAAGCGCGAGGGCTATCTGCGCGCCGACCCGGGCGACCCGGCGGCGGCGGCGCGGGCGGCGTTCGCGGCGGGCGAGCTGCAGGGCACCTTCGAAAAGCCGCTCTACATCCGCTACGACGCGGCGATCTGCGCGCATTCGCGCGCCTCGCAGCCGGGTTGCGACAAGTGCCTGAACGTCTGCCCGACCGCGGCGATCGCGCCCGAGGGCGACGGCGTGGCCATCGATCCCGACATCTGCGCCGGCTGCGGCGCCTGCGCCGCGGTCTGCCCGTCGGGCGCGGCGAGCTATGACGATCCGGAAGTGGGGTTCCTGTTCACCCGGCTGCGCACCCTGGCTGCGGCCTATCGCGCGGCCGGCGGCGCGGCGCCGCGGCTGTTGTTCCACGACGCCGAATTCGGGGCCGAGATGATCCGCCTGTCGGCGCGGTTCGGGCGCGGGCTGCCGGCCGACGTGATCCCCTGCGAGATCCCGAATACCGAGGGCGTGGGCCATACCGAGCTTCTGGCCGCCCTGGGCGCGGGGTTCGCCGAGGTCCGGCTGCTGGCCGGCCCGCGCACCGACGCCACGGTGCCGGAGCGCGAACTGGCGCTGGCGCGGGCCATCGTCGAGGGCGCCGGCGCCGATCCGGCGGTGCTGGAGATGATCGCGCCGGGCGACCCGGACGCGCTGGAAGAGATGCTATACGGCGATGCCGCGGAGCCGCCGCTGACCGAGCCGCTTTTGGTCCAGGGTGGCCGCCGCGAGGTCACGCGGCTGGTCGCCGCAGCCTTGGCCGGCGACGACAGGACGATGGCCCTGCCCGAGGCCGCGCCCTACGGCGCAGTGGTGATCGACGCGCAGGCCTGCACCCTGTGCCTGGCCTGCGTGTCGCTGTGTCCGGTGGGCGCGCTGGGCGACAATCCCGACAAGCCGCAGGTGCGGTTCCAGGAAACCGCCTGCCTGCAATGCGGCATCTGCGCGGCCACCTGCCCCGAGGACGCGATCACGCTGGAACCGCGTCTCAACCTCTCGAATGAGGCGATGCGCCACCGCGTGCTGCACGAGGAGGAGCCCTTCGAGTGCATCGAGTGCGGCAAACCCTTCGGTGTGAAGTCGACCATCGAGCGCGTCGTGGAGAAGCTGGAAGGCAAGCACTGGATGTATACCGGTAGCGACAACGTGCGCCTGATCCAGATGTGCGACGATTGCCGGATCAGCGCGCAGTACCACCAGGAAGGCTCGCCGTTCCGCATGGGAGAGCGGCCCCGGGTGCGGACGACCGAGGATTACCTGAAGGACCGCAAGAAGCCGAATTGAGGGCGCGGTCCGGGATCTGCGGACCGGTCGCGGATTGAAGAGGGATCGGGGACGGAAGGAAGGGCGTGATGAGCAAGCGGTACTCCTACGTGGAGCCAGGCGGCGGCCGCGACTATGACTGGTCTGCGGACCATACCTACGTGAAGGTCTCGGCGCGCGACACCGGCGGCCAGTACACGCTGATGGAGGACAACCTGAAAGCCGATTTCCGGCTGGGCCTGCATCTGCATCGCAGCCATGCCGAGACCTTCTATATCCTGGACGGATCGGTCGATTTCTTTGTCGACGGCGACTGGATGAGTGCCGAACCCGGTACCTGCCTGCATATCCCGCCCGGTATCGAGCATGCCTGCGCCCTGTCCGAAGGCTGCCGGTCGGCACGCATGCTGATGATCTTTCAGCCGGCGGGGTTCGACCTGTTCCTGGCGGAACTGGCGCGGATGAGCGACGCCGATTTCGAGGACGTGGCCCGGATGAAGGCGCTGGAGGACAAGTACGACATCGTCAATATCGGCCCGGTGCCCGAGCGGGCGCGGGCGTGACGCCGTGCGCGTGACGATACCGCAACGACAGGGAGCCGTCAGTCGAACAGCACCGGGGCGCCCAGGTTCAGCGGCTCCAGCGTCTCGACGAAGGCGAGGATCGCGTCGATTTCCTCGAGCGTGATCTGCACCGGGACGATGTGGCTGACATGGGTCTTGTCGAAGGGCTTGGTGACGCCGACCACCTCGGTGAAGCTGGGATGCGGGTTTTCCGACCAGTACTTGCCGAACAGATCCACCCAGTGCGGCCGCGCCCGCATCGCCGCGAAGGACGGGGTCGAGCCGATGCCGCCCATCGGGTTGCGGTGGTCGACCACGTGGCAGCGCCCGCAATGGACGAGCGCCAGCTTGGCGCCGAGCACCGCGTCGCCGTCGATCTCGGGCCCGGCCTCGACCGCCTCGGCGGCAAATTCGGTGACATAGGCCGGCGGTCCGTCGCGCGGGAAGCCCTCGATGGCCGCCCGGCCCGGCGCGCTGCGCAGCCACTTGCGGAAGGTCTCGGCCTGTGCGCCGCCGCCGGTCAGGCGCAGCCGGTATTCCGCCCCCTGCCCGTCGGCGAAGACCCGCACGCCCTGGCCCTCGGCCGACAGCACCAGCTCGGCCTTGGCCCCGGGGGCCACCGGTTCGACCGCGATCCGGTGCTTCAGCTTGAACCGCGGCAGAAGGTGCTTGAAAAAGCCGCTTTCGACCATCTCCGGCGGCGCGGCAAGCCGAAGATCCTGCGCCGGCGCCGCCGCGGCCCCGAGCAGGCACGCCAGGAGCGCAAATATTCCCTTCCGCAGCGCGTCGTTCTTCGTCATGGTCTACCTCTGACGGGCATGCTAACCGAAAGCCGCGCGCGAAAACCACGCAAAAAACGCCGGCCGCGCGCAAGACCAGGGAGGGTCATGGCCATGAGTGACGACTTCAACATGTCGCTGCGGAAGTTCCTGAAGACCGTGGGCGTCACCTCGCAGCAGGAGATCGAGGCGGCGGTGCGCAAGGCG
>JAHELH010000256.1 GCA_024644285.1 Paracoccaceae bacterium
CGCCAGAGAGAAAGCAGTGGTGGGTGATAACGGATTTGAACCGCTGACATCTTCGATGTGAACGAAGCGCTCTACCACTGAGCTAATCACCCAACGCGGGCGGGTTTAGCGCTACTCGGCGGGCTCTGCAAGTGGATCGAGCGGAACCACGACCGTGTCGTCAAGCGGCGCCGCGGCCTCCTCGGCCGCCTTGATCGCCAGCTTGCTGCGCCGCAGGCGCACCTCGAGGATCTCGGCATGCTCGAGGTCCTTGCTGCGCTTGACGTTGGCCTTGCCGAAGGGCTGCAGATTCAGCGTCTCGCCCCGCGACACGGCGTCGCCCAGCTCTTTCAGCACGGCCTCGATCACCGGCTTCGCCGCCTTCTTCTTGATGCCGGACGCCTTGACCACGCGGTCGATCAGCTCCCGCTTGCCCAAGACCTTCACCGCGTCGGCGGACCCGGTCTTGTCGAAATCGGCCCCGGATGACGCCTCATCCGCGCCGGGCGTGACCTTCAGAATCTTCGCCGCGCTCGGGGGTTTCGCTTTTAGCGTCTTCGTGGTTTTGCGAACCATCTTTGACCTGCTCGTTTTGGTTGCCTTTGGTGACCCTGGTACCCGTTACGCGATGCCTACCTGGAACCGTTTGTACATATGTTGCGCCCGTTGAGCAATCCTTAACACCATATGCCCTGTACAGCGGGCCCGACGCCCAAAGCAATTCCGGCCCGCGAAACGAAAAACGGGCGCCCGGCCGGGCGCCCGCATCAACTTGTCGGGCCGAAACGCTCAGTGCGTGACCGCGCCCGGCCCCTCCTCGGATGCGCCCAGCGCCGCCTTGGCCGCGGCCGCCGCCTCTTCGGCCTCTTCGTCCCATTCGACGGGCTCGGGATCGCGCACCAGCGCGTGCTTGATCACCTGGCGCACGTTCTCGACCGGGATGATGGTCAGCCCGTCCTTCACGTTGTCGGGGATCTCGGCCAGGTCCTTCTCGTTCTCGGCCGGGATCAGCACCGTCTTGATGCCGCCCCGAAGCGCCGCCAGCAGCTTTTCCTTCAGCCCGCCGATCGGCAGGACGTTGCCGCGCAGCGTGACCTCGCCGGTCATGGCGATGTCCTTGCGCACCGGGATCTGGGTCAGCACCGAGACGATGGAGGTCACCATCGCCACGCCCGCCGACGGCCCGTCCTTGGGCGTCGCGCCCTCGGGGACGTGCACGTGGATGTCCATCCGGTCGAAACGCGGCGGCTTGACCCCGATCTGCGGCGCGATCGAGCGCACGAAGCTGGCCGCGGCGTCGATCGATTCCTTCATCACGTCGCCCAGCTTGCCGGTGGTCTTCATCCGGCCCTTGCCGGGCAGCCGCAAAGCCTCGATCGACAACAGGTCGCCACCAACGGACGTCCAGGCGAGCCCGGTCACCACGCCGACCTGGTCGTCCTGTTCGGCCAGGCCATAGCGGTGCTTGCGCACGCCCAGGAAATCTTCCAGCGCCTCGGGCTCGATCACCACCTTCTCGGCTTCCTTCTTGATCAGCTTGGTCACCGCCTTGCGCGCCAGCTTGGCGATCTCGCGCTCCAGGTTCCGCACACCGGCTTCGCGGGTGTAGTAGCGGATGATGTCGGTCAGCGCCGCGTCGGTCAGCTCGAACTCGCCCTTTTTCAGGCCGTGGTTCTTGATCTGCTTTGCGATCAGGTGCTGCCGCGCGATCTCGCGCTTCTCGTCCTCGGTATAGCCGGCGAGCGGAATGATCTCCATCCGGTCCAGCAGTGGCCCCGGCATGTTGTAGGAGTTCGCCGTGGTCAGGAACATCACGTTCGACAGGTCGTACTCGACCTCCAGGTAGTGGTCGGTGAACGTGTTGTTCTGCTCCGGATCCAGCACTTCCAGCATCGCCGAGGCCGGGTCGCCGCGGAAATCCTGGCCCATCTTGTCGATCTCGTCGAGCAGGATCAGCGGGTTCGTGGTCTTGGCCTTTTTCAAGGCCTGGATGATCTTGCCCGGCATCGAGCCGATATAGGTGCGCCGGTGGCCGCGGATCTCGGATTCGTCGCGCACGCCGCCCAGGCTGATGCGGATGAACTCGCGCCCGGTGGCCCGCGCAACCGACTTGCCCAGCGAGGTCTTGCCCACGCCCGGCGGGCCGACCAGGCACATGATCGGGCCTTTCAGCTTTTTCGAGCGCTGCTGCACGGCGAGGTATTCGACGATCCGCTCCTTGACCTTCTCAAGCCCGTAATGGTCGTCGTCCAACACCTTCTGCGCGCGGTGCAGATCCTTCTTCACGCGGGACTTCACGCCCCACGGGATCGACAGCATCCAGTCGAGATAGTTGCGCACGACGGTCGCCTCGGCGCTCATCGGCGACATGTTCTTCAGCTTCTTGACCTCGGCCTCGGCCTTCTCGCGCGCTTCCTTCGAAAGCTTGGTCTCGGCGATCTTCGCTTCCAGCTCGGCGACCTCGTTGCCGCCATCCTCGCCGTCGCCAAGCTCCTTCTGAATGGCCTTCATCTGCTCATTCAGATAGTATTCGCGCTGGGTCCGCTCCATCTGGCTTTTCACGCGGGTCTTGATCTTCTTTTCGACCTGCAGAACGCTCATCTCGCCCTGCATCAGTCCAAAGATCTTCTCCAGCCGTTCCGCCACGGACAGCGTTTCCAGCAGGTCCTGCTTCTGGTCGACTTCCACGCCGAGATGGCCGGCCACCAGATCGGCCAGCTTGTCCGCCTCGCGGGTCTCGCTGACGGCGCCGAGGGCTTCCTCGGGGATGTTCTTCTTGATCTTCGCGTAACGCTCGAAATCCTCTGAGACGGATTTCACCAGCGCCGAGATCGTGGCCGGATCGCCGGCGGTCTCTTCGAGGGTCTGGGCACGCGCTTCGAAAAAGTTCTCGTTTTCGAGATATTCGAGGATCTTCACCCGGCTGCGGCCCTCGACCAGCACCTTCACGGTGCCGTCGGGCAGCTTGAGCAACTGCAGCACGTTTGCCAGAACGCCGACCTTGTAGATCCCGTCAGCGGCCGGATCGTCCACGCCGGGATCGATCTGGCTCGACAGCAGGATCTGCTTGTCGTCCTGCATCACCTCTTCCAGCGCGCGGACCGATTTCTCGCGCCCCACGAAAAGCGGCACGATCATGTGCGGGAACACCACGATGTCACGCAACGGCAGGACAGGATAGGACGGGCTCAGATGCTCTTGCATGCTCTTTCCTTGTTATCTGGCAAGACGGCCCCGGCCCCGGCATCGCGGCAGCCCTCGGCGCGCCTCCTCTCTTGGCCTCAATATCTGGGGCTGCTGCCCTTCTTGTTCAACCACCGCGGCGGTCCGTAACGCAATGTGACGAGTGTACCGCATTTCGGCAAGGTCAGATGTAACGGAAGCTTTACTTATTCTCCGGTCGTGGCATGATCGAGGGCAAGACGCGGCGGCAAGCCGCCAAAAAAAGACCGCGGCTGGTCAGAGATTGTTCACATTCTTGCGGAACAGTCGAAACCAGATGCCCGGCAGAGCAGTTAATACAGGTGATGTTCGTGTTATATAGAATCACGGATCACTGCAGATCCCAGTTGCGCCGCCTGTGCTTCGCAGGCGCGTCCGCTGTCCTGGCTGCATTGGCAGTCTACGGTCATCTCGAGGGCAGCGTCGGGGCATTGCCCGCGCCTCTGGCAGTGGCGCTGTTCTACGGCACTGCGGTGGTCCTCAGCGGCCTGGTCACAACCTATTTCCTGCCGCGCATCCGACGACTGATCGAGGCCGTCGCGCTGACGCGCCTTGTGACGGCGGCCTGCGTTCTGGTGGTGCCAGAGCTTGGGCCCCAGCTTGCCAGCGCGCCGTTCGCGAATGCGACGCTCACCGTCGGCGGCGCGATCCTGCTGCTGGCGGCGGCGCCGGTGCT
>JAHELH010000257.1 GCA_024644285.1 Paracoccaceae bacterium
GACAGCACGTTGAAGTTGCGCGTCCCCTGGTCGAACGGTTGCCCCGGCGCCCAGCCGTTGGCGCGCAGCATGTTCGCTGCCGAGGCCAGCGCGTCGATCGCGTTGTAGGGATCTGCGCGCCCGTCACCGTTCGCATCCACGCCATAGCGCAGCCAGTTGCCGGACAGAAACTGCATATGCCCAAGCTCGCCCGACGGTCCGCCCTTGGTGCCCGGGCTGATCACGCCGCGGTCCACCAGTTGCAGCGCGGCGACGGCGTGGCTTTCGAACCGCGGGTGACGCCGGCAGTAAGAGGCCAGCGTCAGCGCGCCAGAAACGACCGGCGTGCCGCCGAGATAACCGCCCCAGCTGGTCTCCAGCCCCCAGATCGTCGCAAGGACCGAACCCGGCACGCCGAACTGCCGTTCCAGCGCGGCGAACAGGTTGGCGTTCTGCTGCACCTTCCGCCGGGCCTGCGAGATGAACGCGTCAGCACTTGACCCGCTGCGCTTGGCCAGAAACCGGGCAGGGTCGCTTTGCAGGGTGCCGGATTGGCTGCTCGGGTTCGATTCAAAGCGCCAGGTGATACCCGAGAGCTGCGCCGAGCCGAGCGCCTGCAGCCCGCGCTGTCCGACGCCGTTGCGTTGCGCGTCGGTGGCGAAATTCTGCAGGTACCCCGGGAAGGCGCCCTTGCTGGTGATGCAGGGCGCGGCCCCGGCTGCGAAACCGAAAAGGGACACGGCGGCGGCAGCGAGTGAGATGCGCATCATGGATCTGTCAAACCTTCTGTTGGAAGCGGACCAGGTTTTTTACGTGAACCATTTGCGGGAAGAATGGTTTCATGGTGTTTGGCAGATTGGCCGGGCGAGACGCGGGATGCAACCACATCGATGCGCTGGTCCGCACACCCGCCGCAACCCTTTGGGACCGGCGCGTCACTCTCCCATCAAGGCCGCGTCGAAGGGATAGGTCGTCAGGTTCTCATGCCCGTCTTCGGTGACCAGCACCTGGTCCTCGAGCTTGATCGAGAAATCGCCGCCCTCGGGGCTGATCAGCGCCTCGACGCACAGCACCATGCCGGCCTGCACCTCGTAGTCATAGGCGCCCTCGACCCACCGGTCGGGATAGGTGATCAGGGGCCACTCGTCGCACAGGCCCACGCCGTGCATCTGGCAGCCGTATTTCAGCGCCTGGTACTCGGGCGCCAGCCTGTGCGCCATGAATGTCAGGTCGCGGAACGACACGCCGGGCTTCAGCATCGCCATGTTCTCGCGGATATGCTCGACGCCGTGCCGCATGGCGGCGACCATGTCCGGCCGAGGGCCGGCGTCCCCGATCCACCAGGTGCGCGAGATGTCCACGCAGATCCCGTAGCAACCGACCAGATCGGTGTCGAAAGCCAGTATCTCGTTGTTCTGCACCAGGCGCGGCCCGCATTCCTGGAACCACGGGTTCGTGCGCGGGCCGCTGGTCAACAGCCGCGTCTCGATCCACTCGCCGCCGCGCTTGATGTTCTCGGCGTGCAGCACCGCCCAGACGTCGGCTTCGCTGACCGTGCCCGTCGGCCCCCATTCCCGCGCGTAGTCCTCCATCCTGCGCACGGAGGTTTCACAGGCATGGGAGGCGCAGCGCATCGCCTTGATCTCGTCCGGTCCCTTGATCGACCGCGCCTTTTCGGTCAGCTCCTCGCCTTCCTCGATCGCAAAGCCCAGCGCCTCCAGGGCCCGTAGCCCATGCAGCATGATCTTGTCGACCGCGAGCCGCCGGTTGCCGCCGCCATGCTCCGCGATGAGATCCCGCACCTCGCCGGCCCAGGTCCTGGCCGCCACGTCGGCCTTGTCGCCCCGGTCGAAATAGAAGAAATCGGCGCCGGTACGCTGTTCGCGCACCAGCGGATTGAACTGGGTCAGGAACTTTCCGTTCTTGTAGTCCCAGATCACCATGTAGCCGTCGGCACAGACCAGGAGCGCGCGGAACGGGTTGTGGGTGTTCCAGAGCTGCATGTTGGTCGAGTCGGTGGCGTAGCGGATGTTCAGTGGATCGGTCACGATCAGCCCGCCATAGCCGCGCGCATTGATCGCGTCGACCAGCCGCCGCCAGCGATAGTCGCGCATCTTGGGCAGATCCGGCAGCTCCAGATCTGCCGCCTCCCACTCGCGCAGCGCCAGCAGCGTCGGCCCGATCTCGACCCGGTCGGCATTGTTGGGCGTGCCGTCGCCCAGCATCAGGCCCCTGGAAGGATCGATCTTGCGCGCGTCGCGGTGATGCCGGGTCATCGCAGCTTTCCATTGCAACTGACCCGATGCTACGTCTCAGGACAGCCTGCGCAGGTTCGAAACCGGCGCGGGCATGTCGGTTTCCGAATATGGGCGCAGGGGTTTTCCGATGAGCCAGGACGAAATGCAGGCCCAGTACGAGGCCTATCCCTACCCCGAGCGTGACCCCGCCGACGAAAACAAGCGGCTGATCACCGGTTCGCCCTCGCTGCCCACGGAGATGGACCACCACCTGTGGGGCGGCGCGCGCGACTGGTCGCGGCCGCTGCGCGCATTGGTGGCGGGCGGCGGAACCGGCGACGGGCTGATCCAGCTGGCGCAACTGCTGACGGATGCGGGCCGGCCCTACGAGATCACCTATCTCGACCTGTCGTTCGCCGCACGGCGGATCGCAGAGGCCCGCGCGGCCGCGCGCGGACTGGCGGGGATCACCTTCGTTACCGGCAGCCTGCTGGACGCCGCCGGACATGGCCGGTTCGATTACATCGATTGCTGCGGCGTGCTGCATCATCTGCCAGAGCCGCAGGCGGGGTTCGACGCTCTGGCCAAGGCGCTGGCGCCCGGCGGCGGGATGGGATTGATGGTCTACGCGCCCCTGGGACGCAGCGGTGTCTATCCGCTGCAGGCGGCTTTCGGCACGCTGTTCCGTGATCTCGAGCCGCAGGAGCGTCTGCGCCAGGCAAAGGCCGTCTTCGCCCGGCTGCCCGCCGGCCACCCGTTTCGCTTTAACCCGCATCTCGTCGATCACCGACAGGGCGATGCGGGGTTCTATGACCTCCTGCTGCATTCCTCCGACCAGCCGTTCACCATCGACCGGTTGATCGACGCGTTGAACCGGGCCGGCCTGGCACTGGCGGGCGTCCCCGAGCCCGCGCTCTACGATCCCACCGAGATCCTTCCCGACGGCGTGCAGGTTCCCAAGGACCTGGGCCCGGCGCAACGCATGGCCCTGGTTGAAAATCTTCGCGGTACGTTCAAGGTTCATGTCGTCTATGCGGTGTCCGGAGATACGCCGAAGAAGCCGCCCTTGGGCCAGTCCCAGGCGATTCCGCACCTGCGCGGCATCCTGGGCCCGCATCTGGCCCAGGCCGTGGCAAAGAAAGGGGCGATCCGGATCAGCGCCGGCGGTGAGAAGATCACGCTGGAATTGCCGAAAAGCGCCGCCCCCCTGATCGCGATGATCGACGGACGCACGCCGCTTGCGAGCATCCGGCAATGCGCCGGGCTCGATCCCATTGCCTTCGGGGCGCGCTGGGGCCCGGTGGAACGTGTGCTCTGCGGTTACGGCCAGTTGCACTATTCCGGACTGTTCGCGGGGCGGCCGTGACCGCTGTCCCGCAGCCTGAACCGATTTTGCAAGAATCCTTGCGCGAGGTCCCATGGATGAGTTCCGCGACCGCGCGCCTGCCCGGAACCGGCCCGGTCGCGCCGGGCGATTGGCTGCGGGTCGACGAAGCCTACGCTGCCCAGATGGCTTTGCGCGACCGGTTGATCGAAGAGCGGCCGGCCCTCGTTCATGCGCTTTTGCCCCGGGCGCTGCCACCGGCGCGGGAACTGCTGGACCTCGTGCTTGCGGAAATCCACGACCGCGCCGATTTCGCCATCGGGCAGGACA